>CAYFRQ010000004.1:59156-60321 GCA_964345615.1 uncultured Actinomyces sp.
GAGGTTTCGGTGGTTCCAACGTCCTGGAGGAGCGTTTCCTGGAGGTCACTAAGTTCAACGAGCTCTACCAAGAGAGGTACCAAGCCCTGCGTGAAGAACTTATTGAAAGTGGGTTTGCAACCCAGGTCTTGAACCAGTACGCAGAACTGCTTGTCGATCAGGCTGCAGACCTGATCAGTGCTGAGACCGTCGAGTCAGAGCGGGCCAGCATTGAGTCCTACCTGGAGTCTGACTCAGCCCGGCCTCAGGCCTAGCCTTAGGCCCTAAGGTCTAACGCCTCGGGCCTCGGGCCAGAGCCTGGCGGCGTGGGCACGGTTCGGCTGCGAGTTGTAGCCCGGTAAACCCCTTTTAGTGGCGGTTTTGTGGCTACAACTCGCAGCCGAACGGTAAAAGGATGGCTGGGTTAGTAAGCGCGCGGCAAGAGCACCGAGAAGACCGTGCGTCCGGGCTCGCTTTCAACGCTGACGGAACCCCCGGCAGCACGGACCAGTTCATCGGTGATCGCCAGGCCCAGCCCGGTGGACCGTGAGGGATTCTCTTTCAGAGGGGTGCGCGCATCGTCGCCTCGTACGAACCGGTCGAAGATATGTGGGAGAAGCTCAGCTGGGACGCCAGCCCCGTTGTCGGCGACTTGGATCAGCACCCGGCTATCAGTGGGACTCGACAACGACACCACCACTTCGGTTGCGTCCTTCCCATGTGTTCGTGCGTTCGACAGCAAGTTCGTCAGGACTCGGTGGAGCGACGCTTCACTGATCGACGCACGGAGATCTCCGTCTGCCTCATCCATCTCGACAACCCAAGCTTTTTCGGGGGCCAGGCTTCTGGCATTGGAAACGCATTCAAGAATGGTGGGGGCTAGAACTGAAGCTGACGCTTGCGGGGGCTGATTCGCGTCAAGGCGAGCCAGTAGCAAGAGGTCTTCGATCAACCCCGTCATGCGTGCTGATTCCGAGCGGATTCGAGAGAGGGACTGTGCCGTTCTCTCCGGCAATTCATCGGCGTCCCGCTGTGCGTATTCAGCGAAGCCACTGATGGTGGCCAGTGGAGTGCGGAGCTCATGGCTGGCGTCAGCTGCGAATCGTTTTAGCTTTGTTTCCGACGCTTCACGTTCCCCCAGGGCCCGTTCAACGTGGTCCATCATCTGGTTGAATGATTCGGCCAA
>CAYFRQ010000004.1:60421-62363 GCA_964345615.1 uncultured Actinomyces sp.
TACTTCCCCAGTTCTCCTAAGTCGACGGTTCGGGGTTCTTCCGCGCTCCCTTCACCTATGGCGATCGCCACCTGCTGCGTGGTGAGTTGGGCGGTCACTCCTTCTTCTGAGACGGCTTGCGCCATCACCGTCACCCCACCCAACACGGCAATGCTCAGGGAGCCGAAACGTGGTCCCCCGGGCAGGTCAGGTTCTCCAGGTAGAGCAGGAGGAGGCGATGACCAGTAAGTGTAGGCCTCAGGCCCCAAAGCTGTGCGGAGAGAAATTTCGACCTGTTCGTCAACACGGCCCAGCAGGTCGCTACGCACGGCAGTCATGGTCACCGCGCCGATTACGACGGAGGCTAGCGCAACAATCGCACTTATTAGTGCAACTAGCTGAAACTGCAGGGAGCGAGTGCGTCGCGCTTTAGCCATGGGTTAGAGGTCGCTTTGGGCGGGTTTCTCTGCGGGACGGATCGAGTAGCCAACCCCTCGGAGCGTGTGAATCATGGGGGGTCCTAACGCGTCAATCTTCTTCCTCAGGTAGGAAATGTAGATTTCAACGACGTTGGCGTTTCCACCGAAGTCGTAGCCCCACACGCGGTCGAGGATCTGTGCTTTGGAAAGCACGTGCCTCGGATTTTCCATCAGGTACTGGAGCAGTGCGAACTCGGTTGCGGTCAGCTCGATTGAAGTCCCAGCCCGGACGGCTTCGTATGTTTGGGGGTTTAGCGTCAGATCACCGACCGTTAGCGACCCCTCCGGGCCGTGCGCCTTCGGCTCCACCCGTCGCGCAACCATCCCCTTCACGCGAAGAATAACTTCCTCCAAACTGAAGGGCTTCGTGACGTAGTCGTCCCCGCCCGCGCTGAGCCCTGCGATCTTGTCATCCAGAGTGTCTTTGGCTGTCAGAAACAAGACCAGGGTCTTATCTCCACGGGCCCGCATTCGCTGGACGACTTCAACCCCGTCTATCCCGGGGATCATGATGTCCACAATCGCGACGTTAGGCTGCTCTTTCTTTGCAAGGTTCAAAGCGTCGACGCCGTGTGACGCGGTGACGACCTGCCATCCTTCAGCCTTGCAGGCCATGGAAAGGAGTTCGCTCAGCAGTGGTTCGTCTTCAACCACCATGATCTTTGCCTGGACGGACCCCGCAGTGTTCGATGAACTCTCCATGGGGAAATCTTAACTCTGTGCGCTCGCGGCCTGCCCCGTCAGGTGCCCGTTCCGGACTTCGCCGTTCTTCCGTGTCCACAGGACGTCAATTTTGGTGGTGTCATGGACGAAGTCTGTGCTGATGACTTCCAGGTTTGTTACGGGGAACCCCAGGATTTCTTCAACGTATTCACGAAGTTCGTCTTCGTCTGTGAAAGCGCGGTCCAGACGCATGTGCTGATGCCGGGACGCGGGCAGGACGTGCCTGGCGTCGACCAGTGTCACGGTCAGCAGGACCAGAGTGATTAGGAGGGACGCAACCCAAATGTTGCGTTCGGTCAGCCCCGCAATCAGGCCTATGGATAACGCGGAAAAGTAGTAGGCAATGTCCGATTCTGAGATCAGGGTGGAGCGAAGCCGGATGATCGAGAGAACGCCGAACAGCCCCATACCGACACCAGTGCCAACGGTGGAGCTACCCAGCACCGCGGCGACGGCGAACACAGCCACGTTGAGCACAGCAAAAGCGGTCACCAGGTCGCGGCGCCGGTGGCGGCGATAGTACAGGGGGATGGTGAGGATGAACGCTGCGACCAGGTCGATCGCGGCCATGATTCCCAAAACCATAGGGGGTTTCCAATCTAAGTTGCTTCAGGAACCGGGGCAGAGCAGCTGACTACAGTCCAATGCAACGGCGAAAACCTTGGAGAGAGCTTTGAAGGCCCCTGGACGGGGCTGAATCCCGAACGGCTACGGCTGAGTTTTGAACCGCCTACAAAAGGGGGCGCGCCGTCGGGACGCTA
>CAYFRQ010000005.1:0-53278 GCA_964345615.1 uncultured Actinomyces sp.
CCCAACCAACCCCTCATCCCGCTTCGGCCGCGAGATGTAGCTCGCTCCGGCCGCGGGCTATCACCACAAAACACGGGAAACCACGGTACTTCCAGCCACAACCCGCAACCAAACCAAACCCTTTTCCGTTCGGCCGCGAGTTATCCCCGGAAAGCCTGGGAAACCACGGTACTTCCAGCCACAACCCACAGCCCGAACAACCTCTTCTCCCTTCGGCCGCGTGTTGTCACCGTAAAACCCAAGAAGCCACGACCCGCCTCCGCCACAACCCGCAGCCGGATCATGACAGATGTGTTCCGGTGTAAGGTCGTGGCGGCCTGAGCCCCGGCTTGGAAGCGTTTCCACGCCACAACGTGTCACCAGTCTGAAATAGACGTGCTTCGGCGACGGGTCGTGGCGGAACAGACCTCGAAGAGCTGCTTTTCGCGGACGCGGTCCTGCACAAACGCATGCAAGCGGAGCAGCGGGAAGTAGTCCACTACAGCTACCTTGAGCGCGCCGAGACAGAGGACGAGCAGACTTGCCTGAGCAGCTCACGTCGGAGTCGATGTTAGGCGCGAACGGCCGACCTGAAGGACGTAGCCTTTCGTCATGACAACGTATGAGTTCAAGACAGTGAAACTCCCCTACGGATCGCCGCGAGCGCAAGAGCGCATCCTAAACCGCTACGGGCGGGAGGGGTGGCAGCTGGTGTCAATCGACTACGCGCGTGGCTTCAACACCAAGAACGTTGCGACCTTACAGCGGGAGGTTCCCGGGCCCGCGTAGAGGCAACGTCGAAGAAGGACAGCGGCAGGCGTGGTCGGTCCTATAGGCGTAGCCTCGCCGACACTCAGGCACGAACCCACCAAAAACCCAGGGCCGCTTTGGCTGCGGGTTGTAGCCCGAAAAAGCCCTGCGACTCCCAGTTCCACGGCCACAACCCGCAGCCAAAGCGAGAGTGGAGGGAAGGGGGTGGAAACTGAGACCTCAATGAGTAGGCCGTGACAGACTTGTAGGAAGCGACGAACCGGCGCCCACCAGCGCTGAGGTCCACCCTCTGATGGGGCATGGGCGGGGAGGCAGCGATGACAAAAGTAAGTGCAGGTAAGACACTAGCCGCGACGTTCTTCGCGTTGGTACTCATGCTGGGTCTGGCCGCGTGTGGGGGTGCTGACAGGCACAGCTTTGTGGGCGTCTGGGAAATTGAGTCCATGGAAGGCGAAGAAGCCGTGAGTGACGAAGACCTAGCCGCGGTCAAAGACCTGGGCCTCAACGTCTATCTGACGCTCTGGGAAGACGGTCAGGCCTCTCTCGACTACGTTGGGGAAACTCTGGCCGGGACGTGGAAGGAAGGGAGCGACGGTAAAGCTGTCCTTACAACTGATGATGGCTCCACCGCAGACCTGGCGCTTGAGGACGGCAGACTGAAACTGTCGATGTCAGATGTCACCATGACTTTCTTCAAGACACATGACACCCCCGGCAGCGTAGAGAGCGCGACCGTCGAAGAGGAGGCGAACGGCCCGGAGGACGAAGCAGAAGAAGCCTCATCGGGTGACGACGTGTCCGACGTCATCGACGCAGTCGTCGGTGAACCCTTCGGAAACGAGTACGTGAGCATCACGATCACCCAGGTTGGCAAGAGCCCCTACGGCGACTCCGGCTATGAAATGACCATGGAGAACATCTGGGACGGCGGACTGATCGTAGACCAGGAGGAAGGAACGTTCACGGTTGACGGCGTTCAACATGACATCTTCATCTACACGACCCTCGAACAAGGGGAGACCGCCGAGATATTCCCCTTCTTTGATGCCGAGGACATCACAGACCCCGCGGAGCTGGTGAACGTTGAGGGAACTCTGAGGATCCTTGACGCCGAAACCTTCGACACGCTTGCCACGATGCAGATCAGGTTCCCCGCACCTTAGCAACACGCAAACAGGGAGACTCTCTCGGCAGGCTCGTAGGGCTTGTCGGCGAGTTGAGTGCCGCTTCCTCGCATAAGCCGGGCGGG
The DNA here is from genome assembly GCA_964345615.1 of uncultured Actinomyces sp. GTDB lineage: Bacteria > Actinomycetota > Actinomycetes > Actinomycetales > Actinomycetaceae > Scrofimicrobium. The sequence goes on from CAYFRQ010000005.1 coordinate 2,000, forward strand.
AGTATAGGAAGCTATCGAACCGTGACCTGAATCCGCCGTCCCCACAGTGTGAGCTGTGGCGCACTCAAGGGAGGCGACGGACCACTTTGCGTGAGTTCTTCGTGCTCGCGGCCTGGCCTCGCCATAGGCAACCTGATGGTGCTAACGGGAGGAACAGTGACGAGGAAGACTGGATACGGCGGAAAACTTGCAGGGGTCATCTTTGCGGTTGTACTGGCTCTGGGTTTGACGGCCTGTGGCGGCAAGGACGAGTCGGGGGTCAGCGAACAGGACTTTGTCGGCGTCTGGGACATTGAAACCATGGGAGGCGCAGACGACATTGCTGACCAAGATGACCTAGCGCTACTAAAAGAGATGGGGTACAGCATCTACATCACGCTCTGGGCAGACGGGAAAGCCCGCTTCGACTACGTTGACGAAGCAATGGAAGGCACCTGGAAGTACGCGGGCGACAACAAAGCCACGATGACACTGGAAGGCTCGAGCGGAGACATCACCATTGAAGATGGTGTCCTTGTACTCAAGCAGTCAGAGATCACCGTGACCTTCCTAAAGATCAGCGACACACCTGGAGACGTTGCTGCCTCGAACAGCGAAGAAGTCGTCGAGGAGGCAACCGAAGAAGCCAGTGATGACGCCGCGGATGAAACCGTGCCCACGGGAGACGTTGTGAACGCAGTAGTTGGTGAGCCATTCGGAAACGAATACGTCACCATTACGATCACTTCGGTCGAAGAAGACATTCTCGGCGATGTGGGCTACGAGATGGAGATTGAAAACAAGTGGACCGGTCCGGTGATTCTGGACTGGGTTGACGACACGTTCATCGTCAATGGGAAGCTGCTGGACCCCTGTATTTTCCAGACTGTTGAAGTTGGCGAGACCGTAGAGACCTTCCTCTACTTCCACGGCGAGGACGTCGGCGGCCTTGCTGAGCTCGTGAACGTAGAGGGGACCCTCAGGGTCGTTGACTACGACGCCCGCGAGGTGCTGGCAACACTCGAGATATCCTTCCCCAACCCATAGAGCGGTTGGGGTGCGGGTTGTTGCCGTAAAGCTGGCTGAACAGGGCGTTTTTAGGGAACAACCCGCGGCCGGGCGGAACACAGGACGGTTGGGCTGCGGGTTGTAGCCGTAAACCCGGTTGAAAAGGGCATTTTTCGGGAACAACCCGCGGCCGAAGCGGAATGGGGGATGGGGTGGGAGGAAGCTAGACGTTCAGGTGCCAGAGCCTCCACTCGTAGGGTGAAAGCTTCGTGCGTGGGGGGCGTGGTCCGAGCTGTCCGTTGGTGCCTGAACCGAGCTGCCCTTCAGTCACCGCGGCGGTGTTTGACTGGACCAGCTCCGCATCCAGCAAAAGCGCTAGGGACGCAAGGTCACCGCCCAGCTGCAAGGGGCGGTCAGACAGGTTCATTTGAACGACAAAATCCCCGCGCCTGTACGCCCAGTAGTCCTGAACCTCAGGGTCCAAGAACTCAACATCCGAATAAACGAACCCAGGGTGATCATCCCGCCAGTGCAGCAAGGTCTTGTAGAAGTTCAGCACCGAATCCGGGTCTCTTGACTCCGACTCCACCGAATGTGTTCGCCAGTCACCGTTGCCCGTAATCCAAGGTCGAACGCTTGAGAACCCACCGAACTCACCGTCATCCCACTGCATCGGGGTGCGAGCGTGATCGCGCGTCCCAGCAAGAAGCTTCTCGAAAGCTTCAGTATCTGAGAGCTCCTTACGAAACTCCCTGTATGCGTTCAGGGCCTCCACATCCCGCAACTCACCAATCGAAGTGAAGTCCTGATTGACCATCCCAAGCTCCTGTCCCTGGTACAGGAAAGGAGTGCCGCGTAGCGTCAGCAGGATCCCACCCAAAAGTTTGGAAAGAACCTCTCTGTGTCGGGGGTCCGGGTTCACCTTTGAAGGCATCCGTGGGTTGTCATGGTTCTCAAAGAACAGAGCCATCCAGTATTGGTTCCTATATTCGGCAAGGGCCTGGATGTAGTAATTCTTCAAGAAGTTCAGGTCATACCGATAGTCATCTTGGCGGACGTGCCCCGGGGTTTCCAGGTGGTCGAAAGAAAAAACCAAGTCCAGTTCGCCCCGAGCAGGGTCGGTCAGTAGTTTGCCGACTTCCAGTCCGATACCTGGAGTCTCCCCGACCGTGAAAAACTCTGGGTCAGGGTAGGCTTCCGTGCGCAGCTCAGCCAGGTACTCATGCAGCTTTGGCCCGTAAAAGTAGCGTTCTATTCCGGTGAAGCCCATCAGATCCCCGATTACGGGGTTGCCATCCGGCAGTCCCGGCTGTTTCGAGATGTAGTTGATTACGTCCAGGCGGAAACCGTCGACCCCTCGGTCGATCCAGAACTTCGCTATCTTCGCAACTTCCTTACGGACCTCTGGGTTATCCCAGTTGAGGTCCATTTGTTTGGAAGAGAAGAGGTGCAGCGCCCAAAGGTCGTGCTCTGGATAGTGGCGCCAGGCCGGACCAGAGAAGAAAGAGTCCCAGTTGTTCGGTGGTCCTCCCTCTGTTCCCAGCCCGCCCTTCTCTCCGTCTTCGAAGAAATAGTAGTCACGGTAAGGAGAGTCCTTGTCAGCCAGTGCTGACTGAAACCAGGCGTGCTCATCTGAAGTGTGGTTTACGACCAGATCCAGGATGACTCTGAGTCCGCGCAGGTGCGCTTCCTTCACAAGGTTGTCGAAATCGTCCAGGGTCCCGAACTCTTCCATGACCTTGCGGTAATCACGGATGTCATAGCCCATGTCGTCATTTGGGGAATCGAAGATGGGGGACATCCAGATCGCGCCAACCCCCAGGTCCTTCAGATAATCCAAACGCGACGTTATGCCAGCCAAGTCCCCTATGCCGTCATCGTTGCTGTCCTGGAAGGAGCGGGGATAGATCTGGTAGACGACGTCCTCCTTCCACCAGGCTCTCCCCACAGTCCCTTCAGCAGGGGCTGCTGCCTCCGGGTGACTGTTTAACACGTCCAAGAGGCTCTCTAAGAAAGCATCGTCAATCTTCCCGAAACTTACGTACTTCAAGGCCCCTAGCCGCAGGTTTCGCACGACGGGATTCGTAACAAACTTCTGGGGCAGGTCCAGCTGCATCAGGATTTTGTCGAGCGCGTCCCGGCCCGCGCTGTGCTGGTAAAGCTGGCCGACGCTGCTATCGAGGCTGTACTTCATTTTCGCTGTCCTTCCTAGCGTTCAAGTCCTCAATCATCCGGGAGTAGAACTTCGCGTCTATCTTGTAAAACCGGGTGTAAACCACGTAGCTGCCAAGGATCAGCAGCAGTGGGAGCCCCAGCATCGCAGCTTTGAAGATCATCAGGTCGGACCCGGTCAGCACCTCCCCAGCCGGGACCTCCTGGGTGTGGGCTAGCAGCACCGTCGCTCCAACAACCCCCGCGGCCAGCGCGGCAGCGAGCTTGTTGATGAAAGGCTGCACAGCAAACGTTACCGACTCGTTCCTCCGCCCGAATTTCCACTGCCCGTACTCGACCGTGTCCGCGATAAACATCAGGATCAAGACCTGGATTAGTGCCTGGCCTACAAACATCAGGACACCGCAGGCTCCCACAATCAACATGTTGCCAGCCGGGGCGAAAAAGAAAATCAGGTAGCCAAGGGTCACCAGAATCATGGAAGCCGTGTAAAGCGTTCGGCGGCTGAAGCGTTTCGCAAGGGCGGGATAGAATGCCATGGCACTGATCTGGGAGACCCCAAGGACCAACGCGAAGACGGAATACATGCCCTCGTCCCCGAAAACGTACTTGAAGTAGTAGAGACCCAGGCTGACGGTCGTCGTGTAAGCGGTGGTGAAAAGCGTCATCGCAATGGCGACAGCCACCAGCTGATCGTTCTTGAATAGGATCTGTCCCAGATCCCGTAGCCGGGTCTTCTCAGTTTCGAGAGGAATGTTTGGATCCTCTTTCGCGAAAAGGACCGTGATCGACTGGAAAATGAGCAGCAACGTGGCTGCGAGCACGGCGAGGAGCTGGTACGCCTTCGTTTCCGAACCCGTCAGGTCTGTGAGCGCCGTCGTGATGGGGACAATCGCGACGACTATCGTGAAGGCCCCTAGGGAAGCAAAGATGCGTGCGAACGCGCCGATGCTGTCGCGCTGCTGCTGAGACTGGGAGAGTGCAGGCATCATGGACCAGTAGCCAACGTCATTGGCGGTGAATGCCAAGCCATACGCCAGGTAGATCCCGGTGAAAGCCCAGATGAACTGGGCTCCCGACAGCCCGAAGTCAGTGAAAAGCAGGATCAAAAGGACGGCTGTGAGGAGCGCCCCAGTCACGATCCAGGGCTTGAACTTCCCCCAGCGGGTGCGCGTGTTGTCAATGAAGAGCCCCACTATGGGGTCGTTGAGGGCGTCGAAAATGCGGGCTGCTACAACTATTCCCGTGACGGCGGCCAGGGTTGAGCCCGTGATCCGAACGACATCGGTCAGGTAGAACATCAAGTACATGGCGACCAGCGTGTAGCTGAAGTCGCGCCCGAAGGTCCCGAGCCCGAAGGCGTATCGGTTTCTGCGATCCTGCTTTGTCACCTTTACTAAGGTGCTCTGGTCTTCGCTCATCTTCACGCTTTCGTGTTTAGGCCGCCGATTTACGGCTCTTTAATCGGAGTTTCCGGATGGGCAAATCTTCCAGAAATCGGTGTAGGCATCCGCCATCTGTTGGTACGCAGCTGCCGCGCCCTCATCATCACCTTCAGCTGCCGCAACCAGACCCTGCTTTTGGAGGTCAGAGATCGGAGCCCAAGCCTCTGCTACTTCTGGGTTCGTCACTTCGGCGCTGAGAGCGTCCAGGTGCCGCAGGGCGGCATCAACCATCTCCTGGACGTCTTCCTGTTCGTCGTTTTCCTGCATGTCGACGGCGAGTTCCTGCATTGATGTCTCAATGAGGGCACACGCGGTTTCGACGCTCTGCTCGGGGATTTCCGAGTCCTGCGGGGCCTGCGTCGCACAACCAGCCAAAGCAATCGTCAGTGCTGTAGTGACCGCGAGCTTCCTGAACATGCTTCCTCCGCCGGTAGTGCTTGCGCTCAGCTTACGGGTCTCTTCGGTCTCCCTAGGGACCAGTCGCCGCGACGGCTTCGGATGGGGGAGCGACTTCGTCGATGGATTCAAGCACCTGATACTGGGCCAGCATCAGTCCCAGGCTGTTTCCCTCAACTGCTTTCCGCAAGCCTTTCGACAGGTTTATTCCTTCCTGATCCCTACTGAACGCGGTTGCCTTCAACAGTTGGCGCACGTCGTAGACCGAGTTGTAGACCTCCGGAACTCCTCGGTCCACGCCCAGCAGGGTGTAAACAGCCTCCATCGCGGTTCTCACCGAGTACTCCGTCGTGAAGATGCAGTCACGGGAACTCTCAGCAAACTGGCCGATAAAAGCAAAGTTTTGTGCGCCTTCAGGCACGACCTTTGGTCGGTCCGTCCCGTTGCGGGGAAGGAAGAACGAGGTGACAAACGGCATCATGCAGGGCAGAGAAATAAGCCCATCCGTTGCAAGCTCAGAGATTAGCTCGGGTTCGACACCCAGGTGATAGAGCCACTCTTCCGCGATTTCCTGGCCCGTGCAGTCCCGCATCGGTTTCTTGATGTAGTTTCCGGGCTTATCTGTGAATAGGGAGTAGAGCCAGACAACGGTCTGGTCGTCCGGCTGATCTGGGAAGTGTGGCTGCCGATTCACGGTCCATGACAGCAACCAGTTTGAGTCCCTCACTGTCACGACGCCACCGGTCACCACTTTCCCAGTGTTTGTGTCCCGTTTCGCGATTTTCTTGATGTAGTCCCGGATCCTGTCATCCTTCACGGTCAGGGTCGCGGACTCCCACTGCGATTCTTCCGGGTGACCACAAAAGTTGTCGGGATTGCCGAACGAGGGATCCTGTGCGGCGATATTTTGCCACAGCCACCACGACCCGCCCCGGTGCACTTTTCCATCAAACTTTGCGGGGGTGTCGTGGTCGCCCCAAGATGAGTTCTCAACAAGAGAACCGTTCGTGATGAAGAGCAGGTCATTCTTGTCTAGCTCAATGGTTTTCTGCTTGCCCTTTTTGATGTAGGTGAGGCTGTTCGCAACCTTGCAGTCCTTATTGATCGTGAACCGCACGTCGATGACCTTAGACTTTTTCTTGATCCGAACGCCCTGCGCCTCGAGCCAGCTCACTATCGGCCGCACCAGCGAGTCGAACTGGTTGTATTTCGTGAACTTCAGTGCGGACATGTCGGGGAGTCCGCCCAAATGGTGGATGAACCGTTGGACATAGAGCTTCATTTCGAGGGCCGAGTGCCACTGCTCGAAAGCGAACATGGTTCGCCAGTAAAGCCAAAAGTTCGAACGCAGAAAATCCTTTGACACAACTTGTTCGATGGTCTTGTCGTATAGGTCTTCCGGGAGGGCCATGATCAGCTTCATCATGTCCTTCTGCGCTTTTTCGGTCAGCCCGAACAAGTTGTTCGTTCCGCCGTCTTTCCCACGCTTCCGGGTGGTCCTCATCATGGAATAGTTGGGATCCTCTTTGTTGAGCCAGTAGAACTCATCTAGGACAGACCCGTCGACCTCAAGAGAAGGGATAGAGCGGTAGAGGTCCCAAAGGCACTCGAAATGGTTTTCCATTTCCCGGCCGCCCCGGATCTTCCACCCGGTCTCTGCGTTCCCTGAGCCGTCAAGCGCGCCACCTAGGTTTTTCGAGGCCTCGAAGATTGTTATGTTCTTCGGGTCCATTTGGCCGTCGCGGATAAGGAATGCTGCGGCGGCGAGCGACGCAAGGCCGCCCCCAACCAGGTAGGCCTTTTTCTGGTCTACCCCCTGCGGTTTCTTCGGCCGTGCGAATGCCTCGTAGTTCCCGTGCGAGTAGTACATGGATCTATCCTTGGTTAACAACCTGTTGTTCTAATCGGGAGGGCGCCTCCAGTGCAAACCCTAACTGGTCGCACGGCCTTTTGTGGAAAAGTTACCCGCGTTCTGGCGGAGGCAGGTGCCCGGCTTGCAAGCTTGCTCGCGGCCGCCTACGGCTCGTTGTTGGGGGGACGCGGCGTCACGGTCCTCGTTCGGTTTCAGGACCCTGCGTTCCCGGAAGGCGTGCGGATTCCGCTGCGGGTCTTCTGGGGTTTGCCGAAGTGGGCGTACCCCAGGGGTGGGGTTTGCGTTGGGAACGTGTTCCTGACGGGGAAGAAGCCCGGGATCAAGGTTTTGCAGCATGAGGCCAGGCACGTGTTGCAGTGGAAGCGTTACGGGCTCGCCATGCCAGTCCTGTACTGGCTTGCTGGAAGCGACCCTTCCACAAACCGTTTTGAAGTGCAGGCGGGACTGAGGGACGGCGGCTACCTACGCTAGCCACGCCAAGCCAAGTAACATTGGGTTGGAAGCAGGGCCACATTGCAGGCCCTGCCGCTTCACAAGATCTTGAGATTGGAAACCTGTGGCAGATAACAAGCGGGGACAGACGGGCGGATCGGACCGAGGTCAAGGCGACGGCCGCCGCGGCGGCGGTAAGTCTTATGGCCGTGGCGACCGTCGGGATAGCCGCGGTGGCGGTAAGTCTTATGGCCGTGGCGACCGTCGGGATAGCCGCGGTAGCGGTAAGTCTTATGGCCGTGACGATCGTCGGGATAGCCGCGGTAGCGGTAAGTCCTATGGCCGTGATGACCGTCGTGATAGCCGCGGGCGGGATCGCAGAGACGACCGGAAGGGCTTCAAAAAACAAGACAACAAGCCGCACGCGCGCGAATACAAGTCTTCTGACCCCGACGAACCGATCATTCCCGCAGGCGTCACCGCAGATCAGCTGGACGCAGACGTAACCAAGGCACTCTCAACGCTTGCCGGAGCCAACAGGGAGATCGTTGCCCGTCACCTTGTCATGGCCGGGCAGATGATAGACGTAGACCCCGAGCTGGCCTACAAGCACGCGCAAGCCGCGGTAAAGCGCGCCGGACGTGTCGACGTGGTCCGTGAGGCCGCTGCCCTTACCGCGTACGCAACCGAAAGGTACGAGGAAGCGCTCCGCGAAGTGCGAGCCCTACGACGGATGCGGGGGGATGAATCCCTGCGTGCTATCGAAGTAGACAGTGAACGCGGACTTGGACGCCCTGAGAAAGCAGTGGCGCTCGCAGCTGAAGCCGACTTGTCGAAGCTTTCACTGGCCGAACAGCTAGAGCTCGTCATCGTTAGCGCTGGCGCCAGGGCCGACCTATCTCAGTTGGACGCGGCCCTGTTGATTCTTGAAGAGGCCGCAGCCAAGCTCCCCGAAGACGCCGGCCCCAACCTGGCTGGCCGGCTACACAGCTACAGGGCTGACCTACTTGACCAACTGGGCCGGACTGAAGAGGCCCAGAAGGCCCGAGCCCTGGTCCCCGAACCCGAAGAACCGGTCGAGATCGTGGACCTGCAACAGGTCCTAGATTCAGACATCACCGGCGCGCGCACGCAACTACGCGATTCCCGCGGCGTGCTGATCGAACAGTTCGACGGGTTGGTCCTGGACCTTGACGGCGTTTGCTTCGAGGGAACGAACCCGATTCCCTATGCTGGGGAATCCCTAGAAAAGGCGTCGCAGGAGTACGTGCCACTGGCTTTCGCAACCAACAACGCGTCGCGCACGCCGGAAGAGATCGTAGAGAAGCTGGCAGGGTTCGGCATCCCCGCCGATCCCTCGCACGTCATGAACTCCGCAATAAACCTGATGCCTCTTTTGAAAGAGGAGCTGGAGCCGGGTTCGAAAGTCCTGGTCATTGGTACGGAAGCGCTCCGAGGCCCGGTTCGCGACGCGGGCTTCGAACCCGTCAGTGAAGCAGAGGACGGCGTTGTTGCCGTCGTCCAGGGTTTCGGTCCTGACGTGGGGTGGGCACAGCTTTCTCAGGCTGCGTACGCCCTGAACGCCGGCGCCCGCTACTACGCGACCAACCTTGACTCCACACTCCCCACCGAGGACGGGATGGCTATCGGCAACGGCGCGCTGGTTGCAGCCGTAACCCGGGCCACGAAACGTCGCCCCGCCTCGACTGGAAAGCCGGAACCAGAGATCATGACCGCGGCTGCCGGCCTTATCGACGCGCAGAAACCACTTGCCGTTGGTGACCGGCTTGAGACCGACACCCGGGCGGCGATTGCCGCCGGAATCCCGACCATGCACGTCCTGACGGGCGTGTCTAAGGCCGAGGACATTATTCGAGCCAAGAAGGGGGAGCGACCCGCCTACCTGGCCCTGGACCTCAGGGGACTGTTTGACGTTCATCCGAAACCTCAGCACCACAGGGATGGAACTTGGACGGCCGGGAACTCTCAGCCGGTGAAACTGAGCCGGTGGGGCACGCCCTCTTTCTCTGACATCGAGGTTCGTGATGACGGTGACCCCGTCACCCTGACGCTCGACAACTTTCGCGCGTACGCGGCTGCCGCGTGGGAGCAGGAAGACTCTGAGCGCCCGGTACGTGTCCCTCCGCTGATCATCGTTGACAACGACGACCCCGCAGGGACGGTCACCAAACCCAACTACGTTCCGGAAGAGGAAGTGGCCTCGGAAGAGATTGTGGAGGAAGAAGCGGGCGAGCCGGCTGAGGTGGACGTAGTTGAGTGAGTCCCAAGAAAACTCATCGGTGAAGGACCACGACCTTGAACTTGACGAACTACGTGAGCTTGAGTCCTCTCTCCGAAGCGAACTTGAAAACCTGAGAGTCCAGTAGATGGCCCGCCGCCGACTTGACGCCGAACTGGTGCGGCGCGGCCTTGCCACCTCACGCACCCAGGCGCGCGAACTGATCGAGCTGGGTCGCGTCACGGTGTCGGGGTTGGCCGCGACAAAACCGGCAAGTCAGGTTGACCAGGCCGCGCCGATTGAGGTGCAGGCCGGGACTGAGCCCGACTATGTGTCCCGGGGCGCGCACAAGCTGATCGGGGCACTTGACGCCTTTGCCGGGCTTTACCCACCCATTGCAGGGGCGAAGTGCCTGGATGCCGGTGCGTCCACGGGCGGCTTCACCGACGTCCTGCTTCGGCGGGGGGCCGCGGAAGTAGTCGCTGTTGACGTTGGCTACGGGCAACTTGCCTGGAAGCTACGCAGTGACCCCCGCGTCAAAGTAGTCGAGCGAACGAACATTCGCACGCTGGACCCTGAAGTTGTGGGCTCACCTCCGTCACTGGTCGTGGCTGACCTGTCCTTCATTTCCCTGACCCTGGTCTTGGAGAACCTGGTGAGGTGCGCGCCCGGAGCCACCATGATCCTGATGGTGAAACCACAGTTTGAGGTTGGCAAAGGGAAAGTCGGGGCGAAGGGGGTAGTTCGCGACGCCGCGCTTCGGGTCGAGGCCGTTCTGAAGGTGGCGCGGGCAGCTGAGAAGGTAGGACTTCAGGTTGGCGGAGTCGCGCCCTCGCCGCTACCCGGTCCCACCGGCAACGTGGAGTACTTCCTTCTGCTAGAGCCCCGGGATGCCCGGCCCGGAATCACCGGCGAGACCCTTACCCTCGCCGTAGCGGAAGCGGTTGCGAGCGGCCCTCAAGACGGGCTTGACCAGCTGCCCGCGGACGAAACCGAATAGGCTGGGAAGCGAAAGGGGAGGTAGTGCGTCAGTCGATTCTGCTAGTCAGCCACAAGCACAGGCAAGAGATCCAAGAAGCTGCCGCCCTCACAGAAAGGGTCGCTGAAGACTTAGGTTTTTCCCTGACCACCGAGCTCGACCCTGAGCACCCCCCAACACTGGTTCTGGCTCTGGGCGGCGACGGAACCATCCTTGGAGCTGCCGAATCGGCCTACGCGATGGACGTCCCCCTGCTTGGGATTAACTTCGGTCACATGGGATTTCTAGCTGAGACGTCGGGGGAGACGCTTCCCCAAGTGCTCACCCAGGTGACACGCGGGGAGTACTTTGTCGACCCACGCATGACACTAAAGGTCGTGACCGTCCAGCCGGATGGTGAAATCATCGAAGATTGGGCACTTAACGAAGCCGTTGTTCTTCACACGGACATGGCTCGGCCCGCGGAGTTCGCCTTCGCGATCGATGGCCAAACCGTCTCTACCTATGCTGCAGATGGCATCATCCTGGCGACTCCGACAGGGTCAACAGCCTACGCATTTTCTGCTGGTGGCCCCGTCGTTTGGCCGGACACCGAGGCCATCGTGATGGCACCACTTGCGGCCCACGGGCTGTTTACTCGACCACTAGTCGTGAGCCCAAGTTCTGTGCTGGAAGTCGGCGTCCTGGCTGAGAATCGGTCAGCACCGACCGTGTGGCTTGATGGGCGCAGGGCCTTCTCAGCAGAGCCCGGGTCCAGCATCACGGTCACGAAGGGGGAGCGGCCCCTAAAACTAGTTCGGCTAGACCAGACTCCCTTCTCTGAACGCCTGGTTACAAAGTTCTCGCTCCCAATCACCGGGTGGAAAGCCTCGAAGACAGAACCGGGGGAGCCCGGTGATTGAGACCCTGCGCGTCAAGGGACTGGGACTGCTTCACGACTGCGAACTGAGCTTCGCGCCGGGACTTACAGTGATCTCAGGGGAGACCGGTGCGGGCAAGACCGTCCTTCTAACCTCACTGCGCCTGGTCATGGGGGAGCGGGCCGAGGGGATCTTAGTTGACCGGGGTGCCGACCGAACTGAGATTGACTGTCTTGCAACCCTGCCACCCGCAGAGTTAGAAGCACTCGAAGAAGCGGGTTACGCGGGCGAGGATGACCTGGTCATCTTCTCAAGGACCGTCGCTAAGGAAGGTAGGTCCAGGGCAGCAATCGGAGGGCGTCCCGTTCCCGCCAGGATGCTGAGTGAGACGCTGGGGCGACTGGTGACTCTGCACGGGCAGGCTGACCAGTGGAGGCTCAAGGACTCGGCCGCGCAACGCCAGTTGCTAGATGGCTACGCCGGAGCGGATCACGCTGAACTTCTGCAAAGCAACCTGGAGGCTTGGGAGAAGGTTGTGGAAGCAGAGAAGCACTACCAGGAACTAAGTGAGCGCCACGGCCAGCTATTGGGCGAGCTGACCTACCTCAAGGAAGATGTGGCGAAAATCCGGGCCCTGGACCCGGTTTCTGGCGAGGAGCAGGAACTGGACCAGGCAATCGACAGGCTCACCAATGTTGGCGAGCTAAGGGAAGAAGTTGCTTCAGCGCTCCAGCTGATTTCTGGAGTGGAGCGCTCCATATCGGACCTGAGCGGGAGAGCCTCCCAAGTACTAGATCGAGCTAGCAGGGCGGACTCCTCGCTTCAGGATTTGAGTGAGCGAGCTGCAGGCATTGAAGCGGAATCCGGGGCACTCGAGTCGGACCTGCGGGATTACCTGGACGGGCTTTTCGATGACCCGGAAGAACTGTCACGGCTCCTTAGTCGCCGAGCCGAGCTCACTGACTTGATGCGGGGAAAGGCGACAACCACGGACGAGCTACTTGGTTGGCTCGCGGACGCGGTAGCTCGAATCGCCGAGCTGGAAGGTGATGGGCTCAGCCCTGAGGCTGCCCAAAAAAGACTTGAAGAAGCCCAGAAACAGCTACGGGCGACAGCCGACCTGGTGAGTAGATCACGTGCCGCGGCCGGGCGAAGGCTAGCCCAGCGCGTGAATGAAGAGCTGGAAGGACTGGCGTTCAAGGACGCAAAGTTTTCCGTGGCCTTAGAGAGCGTCCCGCCCGGGCGCTTCGGTAAGGACCGGGTGACCATGATGCTACAACCCCATCCGGGTTCGCCCGCAGCGCCCCTTTCCCAAGGGGCTTCCGGCGGCGAGCTTTCAAGGGTGATGCTTGCCTTAGAAGTGGCATTAGCGGACAGGTCTGGCGTGCACACGTTTGTGTTTGATGAAGTGGACGCGGGGCTGGGCGGGAACGCCGCAGGAGCCGTTGCCAGCCGCCTTGCGGAACTATCACGCTTCGCCCAGGTGATAGTGGTAACGCACCAGCCAGTTGTGGCAGCAATGGGAGAAACCAACCTGGTCGTTGAGAAGAAGGACGGCAAGGCTAGCGTCACTTCCGTCAAAGGCGAGGCCCGCACTGACGAGATCGTGAGGATGCTGGGAGGCGACTCCAAGGCGGCGCGCCGACTGGCACTGGAGCTAGAGCAACACGGGCGTGCAACAATCGGTGAGTGAGCAAAAACAGTTTGAAACCTGAGAGTTCTGTCTTGGGTTTGGTCCGACCGGCCACACAGGGCGGCGCTTTTTCTCAGCATTTCGCTCCGGGCGACATCGCGGTCATCGACGTTGCTGACGTGGACCGTTCGTACGCGACCTATCTGGTTGCCCTTCGCCCCTCCCTTGTCCTCAACGCAAAACCATTTCTAACTGGACGCAAGCCCGCACTTGGGGCCCAGACACTGCTTGAGTCAGGCATCCCCGTCGTCGACGACTGCGGCGATGACCTCCAGGAACTTCGTGAAGGGGAGCAGATTGAAGTAGTTGGGACGCGGGTTTTGCGGGACGGAGCCCTGATTGCCGAGGGACAAGTCTTGAAAAACAGCAGTCTTGGAGAGACCACCGCCCAGAGCGACCTGCGCACTTCCGGCCGCCTCAGGGCCTACTCGATGGCAAGCGCCGACCTCTTCGAGCGCGAACAGGCGCTGATCATGAGGGGGGCCGGGCTCCCCGATCTGGCACGCCACTTCGATGGGAACGTTGCGGTCGTCGTTTCCTCTTCCCTGACAGACTCTGAGGCCGCAGCAGCAAAGCAGGTCTTAGGCACTAACAGGTGCGTGTTGGTTGCGGTCGGAGCCGAAGGGGTCGCGGGTTGCAAGGCACTGCGTCGCTCACCACAGATTTTGGTTGGGGATCCCGGCCCAGACGGGCTCCGTAGCGCGGAGCGGGCGAAAGCCATCGTTTTGGTGCAACGACCGGACGCGTTGGTCCCTGGCGCCGACAGCCTAACTACGAACTCTGTGCCCTATCGTTTTGCCACCAGCTCCCTCTCAGAACCCGACGTCGCGTTGCTCTTGGCCTATTACGGTGGCGCCACCGCGATCATGCACGCGAGCGCCGGCAACAGTATCGAGACGCTGCTGGACACGGGTGCAGCAGTGTTCAACGGACACCTACTAGTCCAGTCTCAAATCGAGGACAAACTGGTGTCTTTCTCGGCTTGGCGAGCCCTTCACAAGCCTGCCTTTGCAGCCTGGTACCTAGCGCTCTTAGTAGTGGTCGCCATCGCGGTCCTTATTGCCGTCGTGCTCATGACCCCGTGGGGCACAAGTCTTCTTGAAGGCGTGTTTACCACTTCCCCCTTAGCCCAGATCGTTCAGCCACCACTTTCTTGAATGGAGCCGGCCAGATGGTCCCCTTCCGCTACCACATCGTCACCCTGATTTCTGTCTTCTTAGCGCTCGCAGCGGGCGTTTTGCTAGGGGCGGGACCCCTCCAGAAGACCATTGATCGGGGTGAGGCCATCAGCGTTGACACCGAAGCACTAGAGCAACAGCTAGCGGAGGCGTCAGACAAGAACAGCGAGCAGGAGGCCTTCATCTGGGGTTTAGCCGACCAGGTGTTGCCTTCAACCCTTCAGGACCAGCGGGTTGCGCTGATTCTGCTTCCTGGGGCGGATGCAACAGAAGGCCAAACCGTGGTTGAAGCCACCCAGAAAGCAGGCGGCCAAGTGGTGGCTCAGGTACAGCTTTCTGACATGTGGGTCAGCGCAGACCAGGTAACTTACAGGCAGACCCTAGCCGCAGCTGTTTCCGCTCACCTCGAGGTCCGGCCCGAAGAATCCACGTCAGAGGCCATTCTGGCCCAGGGACTGATTGAAGTCGTGACCAGTGATGGCCCCTCAGGAGAGCTGATTGCGGCCATGCTCACCGATTCGGACACAACCATGGTTGAGCCGGACGACTTAGCAGACGAAGCCGTGAACTCGATAGTGATCGTTGGCCCCGGCCCCACGGAGGCCACCTCAGAGGACGCCCAATCTGGAGATTCCCAGCCACCCGGGGTAGAGCCGCAGGCGCTCTGGGTGGGTATGGCTCAGGCAGCCCTAACCGCACCCGGCAGCAGCGTTGCAGTTGGTCGGGGGGACCTTGAGGGGGACTTTATTTCTGTTCTGCGCGCGGGTTCGGTAAGGATCGCAACAGTTGACCAGGGTGGAACCGCTATGGCTGGCATCAACACCGCCTTGGCTCTGGCCGATGACACCGCGGGCGCGTACGGCCAGGGCCCCGGTGCTACCGCTGTGGCGCCATTACCTGCCCGGTAGCCTCTTCACAGTTTCAAAAGAGGCGCGCCCAGCGTTTATTTCACAAATGCCGCGTTGCTAAAATCCGGTACACTGGGAGCGTTCGTTAGGCCGGGACTCGGCACGCAGCTGGTGGGGTAAGGGTGACATGACAGAGACCGATCAGGCGAGCACCAGACAGCTGGTTCTTGACCTAATCGTCGAGAAGGGTCCCATTACAGCTACCGCGCTTTCTAAGATCTTGCAGCTTACGACCGCGGCCGTGCGCCGGCACATCACCTCCCTTGAACAGACCGGTGAGATCATCGAGCATCAGGGCCCGCCGGTGCAGAAGCGTGGTCGGGGGCGTCCGGCCCGTCACTACGTTGCAACCGACACGGGCCGGGAAACACTGGGGGACTCCCACTCCGATCTAGCCGTGAAGGCATTGGCCTACCTCAGTACAGTGTCAGGCCCCGAGGCCGTCGATGGCTTCGCCGCGGCGCGAGCTCGCGAGATTGAAAGGCGCTACTTGCCAATAGTTCGCGCAGCGGGGGACGACCCAAAGCTCCGCGCACAAGCACTCGCAGACGCACTTACGGGCGACGGGTACGCGGCTTCTGTTAGGCCGGTACGGGACGGGCAGTACGCGATCCAGCTCTGCCAGGGAAACTGCCCAATCTCAAGAGTTGCACACGAGTACCCTCAGCTTTGCGAGGCCGAACTTCAGGCTTTCGGGCGCGTCTTGGGAGTCCACGTTCAGCGGCTTGCCACGCTTGCTCAAGGCGAGCACGTTTGCACAACCCACATCCCAGTAGTTCGTGCCGTGGTGCATCCAAACGCTCGGAAGGCACTGAAACGGCGCTGAGACGCCGCGAAGATCACTAGAAGAAAAGGATTTCTATGACGCAACCTGCGCAGTTGCCTGCGGCCGAAATGTCGGACGAGCAAATCATCGACTCGATCGGCGCATACGGCTACGGCTGGCACGACAGCGACGAGTACTCGGAAGGGGTTCCAAAGGGAATCGATGAGAGCATCGTCCGCTACATTTCGGAGGTCAAAGACGAACCGGAGTGGATGCTTGAGCGGAGGCTAAAGGCTTTCGACCTCTTTGAGCGCAAGCCCACCCCAACCTGGGGGCCCGACCTTTCTGGGATCGACTACGACCAGTTCAAGTACTTTGTTCGTGCTTCTGACCGACAGGTGCAGGACTGGGAAGACCTTCCCGAAGAAATCAAGAACACGTACGATCGCTTGGGCATCCCGGAAGCTGAGAAGAAAAGGCTGGTGGCAGGCGTCGCCGCCCAGTACGAATCCGAAGTGGTCTACCAGCAGATCCAAGAAGACCTTGAAGCCCAGGGCGTGGTCTTCCTGGACACGGACACGGGACTGCGCGACTACCCCGAACTATTCAAGAAGTACTTCGGGAAGGCAGTCCCGTCCGGCGACAACAAGTTCGCAGCACTCAACACAGCAACCTGGTCGGGCGGTTCCTTCATTTATGTCCCGCCGGGCGTTCACGTCGAGATCCCGTTGCAGGCCTACTTCCGAATCAACACCGAGGCCATGGGGCAGTTCGAACGCACCCTGATCATTGCGGACGAGGGCTCATACGTCCACTACGTAGAGGGCTGCACCGCCCCGATCTACGACACGAACTCGCTTCACGCGGCCGTCGTTGAAATCTTCGTCCTGAAGGATGCTCGGGTTCGCTACACGACTATTCAAAACTGGTCTAACAACGTCCTGAACCTGGTGACGCAACGCGCCATCGTTGAAGAGGGCGGGACCATGGAGTGGGTCGACGGCAACATCGGTAGCGCGATCACCATGAAGTACCCCGCCTGCTACCTAATGGGGGAGCATGCCAGGGGAGAGACGCTCTCGATTGGTTTTGCAGGGACTGGGCAACATCAGGACACGGGATCCAAGATGGTGCACATGGCGCCCAAGACCAGCTCTTCGGTCGTTGCTAAGTCGGTGTCGCGTGGGGGCGGCCGCACCTCGTACCGCGGCTTAGTACAAGTGCACTCGCGAGCCACCCAATCGAAATCGAACGTCCTGTGCGATGCCCTTTTGGTGGACAAGATCTCCCGCACTGACACCTATCCATACGTGGACGTCCGTACGGAAGACGTGGTGATGGGGCACGAAGCCACGGTGTCGAAGGTGAACGCCAACCAGCTGTTCTACCTGATGAGCCGCGGGTTGGATGAGAACGAGGCCATGGCAACCATTGTTCGCGGGTTCGTTGAGCCCATCGCGAAACACTTGCCGATGGAATACGCGCTCGAACTGAATCGTTTGATTGAGCTGCAAATGGAAGGATCCGTTGGCTGATATGACGCTTAGCACCATGGCGGTAAACGAGCCGTCGAAGATTTCGCGGGCTGACCGCGCAACTTCTTTTGAACTTGCGAGTTTCCCGGTCCCGAGCGGCCGTGAGGAGGACTGGCGGTTTACGCCGCTTCGTAGGGTTCTTCCACTGCTGGAGGAAGCACAATCGTACTCACCGATCGTGGCCCGGGTCGAAGCTCCCGAGGGGGTCATCGTCGAGCAGGCCTCCATGGATGATGAGCGCGTCGGGTCAGTCATGGCACCGGGGGACCGCCCAGCAGCGCTTGCCTGGACCAAGAGCTCCGGGGCACTCATCGTTACGATCCCTGCCGATCTGGAGTTGGATGAGGCCGTCACGGTGAGAGTCTCTTCACCGGCTACTCCTTCGGCCGGTCACATCGTGGTCCGCTCAGAGCCGCACTCAAAGGGGCGCGTGATCCTGGTTCACGAAGGACCGGCGCACCTGAACGAAACGGTTGAGGTGCGTGCCGAAGCGGGGTCCTCGCTCGATGTGGTGGCGGTCCAGGACTGGGACCGGGAGGCGCTTGCCACCACCTCGCACCGCGTCAGTGCAGGGCGCGACTCTCACTTGACACACATGGTCATCACCCTTGGTGGGGACCTGGTGCGAACCACAGTGGATTCGGACATGGCCGAGCCGGGCGCCAACGTGACTTTGGACGGCGCCTACTTCGTCGACACTGGTCAGCATCTGGAGCACCGCGTGTTCATCCACCACGAGGCCCCTGACTGCTATTCACGTAGCGCATACAAGGGGACGCTGCAAGGCAAGGGCGCGCATTCGGTCTGGATTGGTGACTGCCTGATCGACAGCGACGCCGACAACACCGACACCTACGAACTCAACCGCAACCTGATCTTGACCGAGGGCGCGAAGGCCGACTCCGTGCCGAACCTCGAGATTAAGAACGGGGACATCGAGGGAGCTGGGCACGCGTCCGCCACGGGCAGGTTTGATGATGAGCAGCTGTTTTACCTGATGAGTAGGGGAGTCCCGGAACTTGACGCCAAAAGACTGGTGGTCCGGGGGTTCTTTGCGGAGCTGATCCACAGAATCGGGGAGAAATCTCTGCAGGACTCTCTCATGGAACAGATCGACCAGCGTCTCCGTGACTACGGAAGAACGCCGGACCAAGACTGAAGACAGAAAAACAAGGAAGAAACCACCATGGAAGAAAAACTGGTTATCAAGGACCTGCACGTCGAGGTTGAGACTCCTGAGGGATCTAAAGAGATCCTAAAGGGCGTCGACCTGACGATTGAGCCCGGCCAGATTCACGCGATCATGGGACCGAACGGTTCCGGGAAATCAACCCTGGCGTACGCCCTTGCCGGTCACCCCGACTACACCGTCACGAAGGGTGAGGTCTGGCTCGGGGATCAGGACGTGCTAGAGATGTCGGTTGACGAGCGCGCTAAGGCCGGACTGTTCCTTGCGATGCAGTACCCGGTTGAGGTCGAGGGCGTCTCTGTGTCGAACCTGCTCCGCACGGCGAAAACCGCGATCGACGGGCAGGCGCCTCCGATCCGCAAGTGGGTTAAGGACGTGAAGGTTGCTATGGAGCAACTGCGCATGCCCACTGACTTTGCGGAGCGCGACGTCAACGTCGGGTTCTCCGGGGGCGAAAAGAAACGCCTTGAGATCCTGCAGATGGAGCTCCTTGAGCCAAGGTTTGCGATCCTTGACGAAACTGATTCTGGCCTTGATGTTGACGCCCTCCGCGTTGTGTCCGAGGGCGTGAACCGTGCTCATGCACGCGACGACATGGGGATCATGCTGATCACCCACTACACGCGGATTCTGCGCTACATCAAACCAGACTTCGTGCATGTCTTCGTTGACGGGCGGATAGCCGAAGAGGGCGGGCCAGAGCTAGCTGACCTGCTTGAAGAAGAAGGGTACGACAAGTACTTCTAGGAACTTGAACGGACAGACATGAGTCAGGGAAAAGACTTCAGCACAGCTGAGCTTGCGGCGATCAGGCGTGACTTCCCGATTCTTCAAAAAGTGGGTCGGGGAGGCAGTCCTATCGCCTACCTTGATTCGTCTGCAACCTCCCAAAAACCGCGTTGCGTGCTGGAAACCGAGTTGGACTTCTACACTGATGCGAATGGTGCAGTGCACCGCAACACGCACCTGCTTGGGGACAGCGCGACCGAGCTGTTTGAGCAGGCGCGTGAGACGGTCGCGAACTTCGTTGGCGGCAAGCCAGAAGAGATCGTGTGGACGAAGAACGCTACCGAGGCCCTCAACCTGGTAGCGACCGCTCTTGGCAACGCCTCGCAAAATGATCCAGACAGTCCCTTAGCTTTGGGACCGGGCGACAAGATCGTGATTACCCGGGCCGAGCACCACTCGAACCTGGTGCCCTGGCAGCAGCTGGCACAGCGGACGGGCGCCACCCTGGATTGGCTTGAGCTGACAGAAGACGGTCGAATCGACCTAGACTCTCTGGATCGCATCGATGAGAACACAAAGGTTGTGGCGTTTACCCACGCGTCCAACGTGACCGGAGCGATTTCTCCCGTTGCCGAGATAGTCGCAAAGGCGAAGGATGTCGGCGCTCTCACTGTTCTGGACACCTGCCAGTCCTCAGCGCACATGCCGGTGGACGTGGGGGAGCTGGGCGTTGATTTCGCCGTGTTTTCCTCGCACAAAATGCTGGGACCAACGGGGATTGGCGCGCTTTGGGGACGGGCGGAACTACTGGATCAGCTACCACCCGTGATGACGGGTGGGTCCGTGGTAGCGGACGTGCGCATGGACGACACGGTGTTCCTGCCAGCACCCGCAAAGTTCGAAGCAGGATCCCAACCTATTGCGCAGGCTGTCGGGTGGGCGTCGGCACTTGACTACATGAGCGCGCTTGGCATGGACCGGATCGCAGCACACGAATCCGCGATGACGAAGCGTCTCCTGGACGGTCTGAACCAGATGGAGGGGGTCCGCGTCCTGGGGCCAAGTGATGCCGAGGGGCGGACGGGAGTTGTTGCTTTTGAGGTCGCCGGCGTGCACCCGCACGACGTCGGTCAGGTCCTGGACGCCTCGGACGTAGCTGTTCGGGTGGGACACCACTGCGCCATCCCGCTCCACCGCCACTTCGGGGTCAAATCTTCCTCGCGCGCGTCAGTTTCTTTGACGACGGCCGAGGAAGAGATCGACCAGTTCCTGGAGGGCGTTGCTAAAGTGCAGGAATATTTCGGAGGGGTCAATGAGTAGTCTTGAAAGTCTCTATCAGCAGGTCATCCTGGATCACTCCCGCAGACGCACGGGCAGTGGCGATACCTCGGGCCTGGAGTTCACTTCGTTTCAGGTGAACCCCACGTGCGGTGATGAGGTCACCCTGGGTGTGAAGGTGGCTGACGACGGGACCGTTTCGGACATCATCTGGGATGGTGATGGTTGCTCGATCTCGCAAGCAGCCCTATCGATGATGGTGGAGGCCCTTGAAGGGGCGGACCTGGAGTCACTTCGTCGCCAGTTCTCAAACATGGAACAAATGATGCACTCGCGCGGTTCAGGGACGCCGGAAGAAGTCTTGGATGAGCTGGGGGACAGTGCTGCGCTTGAGGGCAGCTCGAAGTTCCCGAACAGGATCAAGTGCTCGCTGCTGGGCTGGTACGCGCTACGTGATGCGATGGCGCAGGCCGGCTTTGATATCACTGCGAGCGGTGAAGGACAGGAGTAGACAGATGACGAACCGTGCCCAGGGCTTTAACCCGATGGCAACCCAGGAACCGCCTCCGCAGGTGTTTGCAGAACCGAAGGCCGAAGAGGGCAGCCGCATTGACGTGATCGAGCTTGGGAACGTTAGTGGCGAGGAAGCCATTGAAGCCCTCATGGACGTGATTGACCCGGAGCTAGGGATCAACGTTGTTGATCTCGGCCTGGTTTACGGCGTCCGCATTGATGCTGACAACACGATCACCGTGAACATGACGCTGACTTCTGCGGCGTGTCCGTTAACTGACGTGATTGAGCGTCAGGTGCAGATGGTGCTGGCTCCGTTCTCTGAGAACGTCTCGGTGAACTGGGTTTGGTTGCCGCCGTGGGGACCGGAGTGCATTACTCCGGACGGGAAGGACCAGTTGCGGGCGATCGGCTTCAACGTCTAGCCGTTCCCCAAACCCGCTTTGGCTGCGAGTTGTAGGCTGAAAACAGTGTTGTGTTAGGTTTTCTGGCCTACAACCCGCGGCCGAACCGGGCGCGGGTCCCCGGGCGAGGTTTTCGTTGGGAGGCTCCCAGGCTCGGGTAGGTGATCGGCCTTCACCTGCTAGCCGTAGTAACGGCCTAGGACGTCGGCTCGGAACTCCTCCATGCGCCCGTCAAGGATCGAGGCGCGGATGCCGTCGACCAGGCGAACGGTGAACCACTGGTTGTGGATGGTGGCCAGGGTGGCAGCCAGGAGTTCTTTCGCTTTGAATAGGTGGCGGACGTAGGCGCGGGTGTAGTTCTGGCAGGTGTAGCAGCCACACCCTTCCGCAAGTGGAGAGAAGTCTGCTTTGTAGCGAGCGCCAGTGATGTTGTAGCGCCCGGTCGGGGTATAGATTGCGCCGTTTCGCGCGACCCTTGACGGGTTCACGCAGTCAAAAGTATCGATGCCCGCGTCGATTGCGACGAAGAAGTCGTGCGGTTCGGAGATTCCCAAAAGGTGGCGGCCCTTGTCCGTAGGCAGGTTGCTGGTCGCCCACGAGACTATTTCTCCCAGTGATTCTTTGCGGAGCGCCCCACCGATTCCGAATCCGTCGAAGGTCTGGCCGTCAGCATCCATCGCTGCAAGGGTTCTTGCGGCTGAGATGCGCAGGTCTTTATGGTCGGCGCCCTGCACCACGCCCCAAAGCTGCTGGTAGGGGCGGTCTTTCCGCGCCTCGGTTTGCTTCGCGTGCTCTGCGAGGCACCTGCGCGCCCAGGCCTCCGTCCGCTCTAGCGATTCAACCTGGTAGGCCCTGGGATGCAGTAGCGAGGTGAGCTCGTCGAACGCGAACATGATGTCTGCGCCCAGTTCGTGCTGGATGCGGATAGAGATCTCTGGGTTGAGTCGGTGCTTGCTTCCGTCAATGTGGCTCTTGAACGTGACTCCGTCCTGATCCACGACTGCCTTGGACTCTTTGACGGCTTCCAGAGCAAGGTCAATGTCTACTTCTGTCTGCGTGGACGCAAACTCTTCTGTCAGAACTTTTTTGAATCCGGCGCCCATCGAGAGGACTTGGAACCCTCCAGAGTCGGTGTAAGAGGGACCGGGCCAGTGCATGAACTTACCCAGCCCGCCTGCCTGATCAACAATCTTCGCGCCTGGTTGCAGATAGAGGTGGTAGGCATTTGCAAGCACAGCTTGCGCTCCGAGCCCGACCAACATTTCGGGTAGCAGAGCTTTTGCGTTGGCTTTGGTCCCGACCGGGATGAATGCCGGAGTTCGGATTTGGCCGTGAGCGGTGTGGATGATTCCAGCCCTCGCGAGCCCTCGTCCTTCCTCACTTTTTTGCACTACCGTGAAACCGCGATCGGGGCCCTCGGCGTTCGTCCGCCCGCCCTCGAGCGGCGGGAGCGCGTCCATTTTCGAAAGAGGTCCCGTCGGGGGAGTTGCGGGTCTACTGATCCAGTCCGTCAAAGTGCTCCTAAAGAGTTGGTCTAGGTGATTGTTGCACACTGCTCAACCGAGGCCCTCAGCCTTCTTCACGCGGGCGATTAGCCAATACGACAGCGGAAGCAGTAGCACTTCAACAATCATTTTGTAGGCGTAACCCACCAGCACATAGTTCCAGAAGGGCCAGCCCGTCAGGACCCCGTAGAACGCGATGGTGCAGAAGATGACCGTGTCGAAGGCTTCTCCCACCAGCGAGGATCCCAGCAGGCGAACCCACAGGTTGCGCTCTCCCCATTTCCGTTTCATGGAGTCCAGTACGTAAGCGTTAACGAGCTGTCCAACCAGGTAGGCCAGAAGGGAAGCGGCGACGATGCGCGGGACAAACCCAAGCACGGCCTCGAACGCCTCCTGATGCTTGTAGTCCCTCGCTGGCGGCAAGACCTGGACTACCCAGAAGACCCCGGCGGCAAGCGCTGAGAGAACGAAGCCGAGCAGGATTACCCGGCGAGTTTTCGCCCACCCGTAAACTTCCGCCAGAACGTCTCCAAGAACGTAGGTGAGCGGGAAAAGAAGGGCGCCACCGTCAAAAACCAAGAAGAAGTTGCCGGCGCGCAACTCAAACAGTTTGGTAGCGGCAACGTTAGAGATGATCAACAGCGCGATGAAGCTCGCGACGATCAGGGTAAAGGAACCAAGCTTGCCCGCTCCGGTTTTGTTAAGGTCGCTCACGCAGTCATTTTGCACCAACCGCGTCCGCGCTACACTTCCTTGCGTGATCAGCGTCAGCAACTTCGAGCTTCGAATCGGTGCTCGCCAGTTGATTTCCCCCGTTTCGTTTTCCCTCCCCAAAGGCTCCAAGGTGGGTCTGGTTGGCCGCAACGGTGCTGGCAAGACAACAATGATGCGACTGCTAGCCGGGAAGGACGACCGCGGCGCTGCGGAGTACACCGGGACCATTTCCCGGACCGGGCCCGTTGGTTATCTCCCTCAGGACACTACTGAACCTAGCGCCGAACAAACGGGGATCGCACGCATCCTCTCTGTTCGAGGAATAGACAAACTTGTCGCCCGGATAGCTAAAGCGGAAGCGGAGATGTCGACTGCCTCCGGGGCCCGCCAGCAGCGCGCCATGGAACGATACGTGCGGCTCGACCAAGAGTTCACGATGAGCGGCGGCTGGGCCGCAAACTCTGAAGCCTTCCAGATCGGAGCGGCACTAGGACTGGATAAGAGCACGCTGGAGCAGGACATCGAGACTTTGTCCGGGGGCCAAAGGCGACGCGTTGAGCTGGCCCGCGTGTTGTTCTCCGGGGCCGACACACTCTTGCTGGACGAACCCACTAACCACTTGGACCACGACTCCATCATTTGGCTCCGCGATTGGATCCGGGGATATTCGGGCGCTGTTCTGATGATCAGCCACGACGTTGGACTGTTGCGGGACACCGTCAACCGTGTCTTCTACCTGGACGCAGCCCAGGCGAAGTTAGAGATCTACAACCTGGGTTGGGACCAGTACCTGGTGCAGCGTAGCGATGATGAGCGCAGAAGGCGGAAGGAGCGAGCCGGTGCGCTCCGAAAGGCCCAGGTGCTTCAAGCGCAAGGTGAGAAGATGCGGGCGAAGGCGACGAAGGCTGTGGCTGCCCAGCAGATGCTTCGCAGAGCCCAGCAGCTGCGTGAAGAAGCCGGTGAAGAAAAGAGGGATGAAAAGGTCGCCAGGATCCGTTTTCCCGATCCCGCGCCTTGTGGAAGGGTTCCTCTTACGGCCCAGGGGCTCTCGAAGTCGTACGGCTCCCTGGAAGTGTTTTCGGGCCTCGACCTAGCCGTTGACCGCGGCGCGAAAGTCGCAATCCTTGGTGAGAACGGTGCGGGTAAGACAACACTGCTTCGGGTCCTGGCTGGGCTCGAGCCTCAGGACGCGGGTGAAGTCGTAGCAGGCCACGGGCTTCGCCTTGGCTACTATGCCCAGGAACACGAGACGCTGGACCCGAAGCAGACGGTTCGTGAGGCCATGGCGGTAGCGGCACCACAGCTTGACGAAACGGAACTCCGAAGCGTCTTGGGCCAGTTCTTGTTTGGTGAGGACGACGTGTCAAAGCCCGTTGCGGTCCTGTCCGGGGGCGAAAAAACGCGGTTGGCACTGGCGACCCTTGTGATTTCAGCCGCGAACGTGCTGTTGCTTGATGAGCCGACCAACAACCTAGACCCAGCGTCCCGGGAAGAGATCTTGAAAGCGCTAGCGTCTTTTGCGGGCGCTGTCCTGTTGGTTAGCCACGACCCGGGGGCGGTGGAAGCTCTTGGCCCGGACCGGGTGCTCTTGCTGCCCGAGGGGGATGAGGACCTGTGGGACCAGGAGTACCTAGAGCTGGTCACCATTCGGTAGGTCAGGCGCAACAAATTCCGTGACCTCGAGCGGGAAGTTGCGCGCTTCAAAGTAACTGCGAAGTGACGGTAAATGACGCTCGCAAGACAGCCAAACCTTGCTGCGGCCGTAGTGAATGGCAGGGTTTGACCAGGTTAGCTTCCAGGCGGCTGGCTCAGAACATCCCCTTGCAGAACAGACGAACTCCTTCGGCCCTGGCGCTAGCACTGCTACCTCCGTACCTAAACAACTATGATTACAACGAACAACTTCTTCTACGTAAGCAAGGTTAACCAGATGTCCAAGCACACACTAGTCATTGTCAGGCACGCCAAAGCTCAGCAGGGTGGAGCCCCTAGCGATCAGACCCGCCAGCTCTCAAACGCCGGGTTGGTTCAGGCGCAGAAGCTTGGCGCGGAGCTTGCTGAGACACTGGCGCATGTGAACACGGTCTTCGTCTCACAGGCGCTTAGGGCCCAGCAGACTTGGGAAGCAATGGCTGCCGGTGCCGGCATTGACCCATCGAGCGTTCGCGTTCGCACTGACGAAGTCATTTACTCAGGTGATCCGGAGGCGATTTGGGAGGATGTGCGACTTGGCTCGGGTGGCTACACCTCTTTGCTGATCGGCCACGAACCGACCATTTCTGAGGTTGCGAACCTGGTTCTGAAGGAGGGCGTGGATAACCCGGTTGCTGACGGGATGCCCACGGGTTCCGCGGTAATCCTGGACTGGGGGAAGAACTGGAAGGAATGGCACGCGCACTGCGCTGACCTGGCGGACTACGTGCACGTTAGCCACAAAGAATAGCTATCAGCCGCGAAGGATAGCTATCAGCCGCGAAGAATAACTAGAGGCACAACCCGCAGCCCGACCGACTCCCTGACCGGTTTGGCCGCGGGTTGTTGTCGTGTTAGCAGGTTTTGACGCTTTCCTGGTCTACAACCCGCGGCCAAAGCGGACTACAACCCGCGGCCAAAGGGAGGGGGCTACAACCCGCGGCCAAAGCGAAAGGGGTGGGGCGGGCCGGGGCGGGTTAGCTGGGGTAGAGCTCGCCACTTGGGTTTCGCCCCAACAGTCCCGCGACCGCGTCAAGGCGACGAATGTCCAGATAGTTGTGGATCGCTGCCTTCACCGCGTCCTTGGCACAGAAGGCAATCCCGACGCCTGCCTTTTGAAGCATTGGGATGTCGTTAGCCCCGTCCCCAACGGCAACCGTCAGCTCTTCCTTGCCGTTCGACCAGTCCTGGAGCGCCCGCGCCTTTGCAGCCGCGTCCACAACGGGCCCGACTGTGCGGCCGGTCAACAGTCCGTCCCTCACTTCGAGCCTGTTCGCCAGCACGTAGTCGATGCCAAGCCTTTCCGCCAGAGGCTCCAAGACTTCTAGAAAACCCCCGGAAACCACACCGAACCGGGCACCAACCGACTTCGCCCATTCCAGGAAAAGCTCTGACCCGGGCGTGAGCGTCACCGAAGCTGCAACCTGGTTTAGGGAGTCTGCTGGCAGCCCTTCTAACAGCGCCACCCGGCGGCCTAGAGAGGCAGAAAAGTCTAGGTTTCCCCGCATCGCGTTCTCGGTGATTGCTGCGACCTGGTCGCCAACGCCAGCAAGATCAGCGAGGCAGTCAATGACCTCTTGGTTGATGAGGGTAGAGTCTGCGTCCGTGACGATCAGGCGCGGCGGTGAAGCTTGGAGAGCATCTGTTAGGGAAGCGGCACCGGCTACTCCCGGCATGTCTGGTTCTCCAGGCCTGCTCCACCAACCCTGGCCGACAACCGCGTCCAGGGTTGGAGAGTCAGGCTTTCCAGGAAACGCGACCCACCGTTTCGATAGCTTGCGGGGGTCGGTCAAGGTCACTTAGAGACCACTAGGTTCTTCGGGACAACAACGATCCCAGACTCAGTGACGGTCATGCCGCGAGCGCGGTCGTGTTCGTGGTCAAACCCGATCTGTGCGTCTTCTTCCACCACCACGTTCTTATCGAGGATGGCGCGGTTGACGCGGGCGCGCCGGCCGACCTTAGCTCCGTGGAAGATGATGGCGTCTTGGATTTGTGACCAGGAGTGCAGTGCGACCCTGGGGGACAGGACCGAACGGAAGACCTCGGCGCCCGAGATGATGGTTGCCTGAGAGACCAACGAGTTCACAGCGTGCCCAACGCGGGAGCCGTGTTCCCCATGCACGAACTTCGCTGGTGGCAATGCATCGTTTTGGGTCAGCACGGGCCACTTGTAGTTGTAGAGGTTGAACACGGGAGTGACGCTGATCAGGTCTAGGTTCGCGTCAAAGAATGCATCCACCGAACCGACGTCCCGCCAGTAGTTGCGATCCCTTTCCGTGGAGCCGGGCACAACGTTGTCAATAAAGTCGTACACCGCGCACTCACCGCGTTCCACAAACCAGGGAACGATGTCGCCGCCCATGTCGTGGCGGGAGTGGGGATCCTTAGCATCTATCTTGAGGGCCTCAACCATGGCGTCGGTTGAGAAGATGTAGTTGCCCATAGAGGCGAGGACGACAGAGGGGTCGTCCGCAAGGCCCTCGGCATCCTTTGGCTTCTCTTGGAACTCCTGAACCATTCCATCATTCGCCTTGATGACACCGAACTGGTCGGCGAGCTCAATGGGCTGGCGGATTCCAGCGATTGTCGCGGGAGCACCCGATGCAATGTGGTAATCGAGCATCTGGGAGAAGTCCATGCGGTAGATGTTGTCGGCGCCAGTGATGACAACATAGTCCGGCCGCTCATCGTAAACGACGTTCAGCGACTGGAAAACCGCGTCGGCAGACCCCATGTACCAGTGGGGGCCCTGACGCTGCTGGGCAGGCATCGGAGCCACGTAGTTCCCAAGCAGGTTGGAAAGCTGCCAGGCGCGCGCGATGTGCCGGTCAAGGGAGTGCGACTTGTACTGCGTTAGCACCACAATCCTTAAGAAGCCCGAGTTGACCAGGTTCGAGAGCGAAAAGTCGATAAGCCGATAGTTACCGCCGAAAGGAACGGCTGGCTTAGCCCGATCCTCAGTCAGCGGCATTAGCCGCCTTCCCTCGCCGCCTGCTAAAACAATCGCCAAAACGTTTTTTTCTGCCATACCCCCAGCATACGTCGCGAGTTCGCGTGAGGGGCCTAATCGCGAGGGGCCTAACGAGGGTTTCTCCCGTTATGATTGAGGGTGCCAGACCCTCAACCCAAGGACGGTAGACGTGCGCGTTGACCTGCTAACCAGAGAATATCCACCCTATATTTACGGAGGCGCTGGCGTTCACGTCGATGAGCTAGCCAAGGTTCTGCGTTCCAAAGTCGACCTGCACATTGAGGCTTTTGACGGGCCACGCACCCCCGGTGAAGTAGGTGGGGAGCCCGGGGTCACTGGATACCCAAATGTTGCGGAGCTGGCAGACGCTAACCCAGCTATCCAAACGCTTGGTGTTGACCTTGAGATGACGAAGGGCATGGAGGGCACGGATCTGCTCCACGCACACACCTGGTACACAACCTTCGCCGGCTACCTGGGCAAACTCCTTTACGGTGTCCCACTAGTGATTTCTGCTCACTCTTTGGAACCCCTGCGCCCGTGGAAGGCTGAACAGCTGGGAGGCGGATACAGGGTTTCCTCTTTCGCTGAAAGGGTCGGCTACGAAAACGCAGATGCAATCATCGCGGTGTCGAACGGGATGCGCGACGACATCCTGAAGGCTTACCCGGCTGTGGACCCGGACCGGGTGAAGGTCATCTTCAACGGCATTGACTTGAAGAAGTGGCACCGCCCCGACACACCCGAAGCGGAAGAAGCTGCCGCGCAGTTCCGCGCCGAAATGGGGGTTGACCCAGACCGCCCAACCGTTATGTTCGTCGGGCGCATTACACGGCAGAAGGGCCTGCCTGGCTTCCTACGTGCCGTTTCTTTGCTCCCACCCGAGGTGCAGGTCATCTTGGCGGCCGGTGCCCCCGACACCCCTGAGATTGCACGTGAAGTTGACGATCTGATTGCAGAGTTGCAGAAGAAACGTAGCGGCGTCATTTCGATCACTGAAATGTTGCCTCACGACAAGCTGGTTGCACTTCTTGCAGGTGCGGACGTGTTCGCCACCCCCTCGATCTACGAACCCCTCGGCATCGTCAACCTGGAAGCTATGGCGCTGGCCCTGCCTGTGGTTGGCACTGCAACGGGAGGCATCCCCGACGTCATCGTGGATGGCGTTACAGGCTACCTGGTCCCGATCGACCAAAAGGACGATGGGACAGGCACCCCGCTTGCTCCCGAGAAGTTCGAAGCCGACTTCGCGGCCGCGCTCATGAAGGTTCTTGACGATCCGGAAAAGGCAAAAGAAATGGGTCAGGCGGGCCTAAAACGAGCCAGGGATTTCTTCTCTTGGGAAGCCATTGGCGACCAGACCGTCGAGCTCTACAAATCATTGGTTGAGAAAGACGCGGAATAGGGATGGAGAGCGCTGTAAAGCTTGAAGGCGCCGGAGTTTCGGTTTCCGGCACGCCTTTAGTTCAGAACCTGGACCTGGATATTCAGCCGGGCCAGCACTGGGTTGTGGTGGGCCCGAACGGCGCCGGGAAAACCACTTTGGCAAAGCTGGTTGCAGGACGGGAGTTCCCAACCGAAGGTTCGGTTCAGGTTCTGGGTCACGAGACCGCGGACCTGGACGGCACCTACCTTGGATCCCGCGTTGGTTTTGCGTCCTCGGCGGTGGCGGACCGCATGCCCGGTACGTCCACCGTGCTCTCCCTAGTGATGCCCGCTGCGTGGGGACAAACCCACCAGTTCACTGAAGAGTATGAAGAGGTAGACGAGGAGCGGGCTAGGGACCTGTTGACGGCCCTTGGGATTGGCGGTCTTGCGGACCGAAAGTTCTCCACCTTGTCTGAAGGGGAGGCCCAGAGAGTCAGCATCGCGCGAGCCCTAATGGCCGACCCTGAGGTTGTCATCCTTGACGAACCCACGGCGGGTCTCGACCTGGGCGCTCGCGAAACCCTGGTTGTTGCTTTGCGTGACATCATGGCTGACCCGGGCTCGCCGGTGATCATCATGATCACACACGAACTTGAAGAGATCGCGCCTGGCTTCACGCACGCGGCGCTCATGAAGGACGGAACGATCACCTCGAAGGGCCCCATCGGGGACACCCTCACCGGCCAGAGCTTGTCTGAGACGTTTGGGCTTCCACTTGAGCTTGTTGAACATTCCGGTAGGTGGTGGGTTTCCCACGCGGGGTGAGCTACATCCTCGGGCCGTTCCGTCCCCGTGAAGTAGAGTGGTCCAAACCGGTTGGGGGGTAGCGCATGTGGTGGCTGATTTGGATAGGGGCGGCACTGGTCCTTGGCATCCTCGAGTTTGCAACCGTTGACCTGTTCTTCCTGACCCTTGCAGGCGCCGCTCTGGTGACCGGCGTTGTGGGCGCGTTCGGGGTGTCCCCTCTGATCCAGGTCATCGTCTTCATAGTCACCTCGACCGTGCTGCTGGTGACAGTGCGCCCCTGGGCGAAAGACTTACTGGCGCGCTCGACACCGGATATTGCAACCAATGCTCAGGCCCTCTACGGGCAGACAGCCGTCGTCACAGCTCCCCTTCGCGGTGAGCTGGGCCGGGTACGCATCAGCGGGGAAGTCTGGTCAGCTAGGGGACAGGACAGCCTCACTTTTCCCGTTGGAAGCAAGGTTCGCGTGGTCAGCATTGACGGCGCGACCGCCGTTGTGGGGCCCCTTGACGAGTATGTCCCCACCCCGCCCAGCTCAAGCCCACCCGAAGAGTGAGCGGGAACCTCACGTAGCACCAACTTTGCAGTAGCTAGGAGACCACATGGACACAAACGTAGTTGGTTGGGTAGTCGTGGTGCTTGCGCTGGCGCTTGTCACCATCATCGCCGTCCGTTCTATCCGGATCGTTCCGCAGTCGCGTGCGCTTGTCATTGAGAGGTTAGGGAAGTTTCAGTCCGTGAAGTACGCGGGGCTTCACCTGCTTATCCCATTCGTCGACAGGGTTGCCGCGACGGTTGACTTACGCGAGCAGGTTACCTCATTCGCACCCCAGCCTGTCATCACGGCAGACAACGTTGTGGTTTCCATCGACTCCGTCATCTACTACCAGGTGAACAACCCGATGGCGGCAACGTATGAGATCGCGAACTACATCCAGGCAATCGAACAGCTGACTGTCACCACTTTGCGTAACGTTATCGGCTCCATGGACTTGGATCAGACACTAACCAGTCGCGACCAGATCAACGACCGACTGCGCGGCGTTCTGGACGAGGCCACGGGCAAGTGGGGGATCCGCGTTAACCGCGTCGAGTTAAAGGCGATCGACCCGCCCCCAACCATTCAACAGGCGATGGAGCAGCAGCTTCGCGCCGAAAGAGATAAGAGGGCAGCGATCCTTCAAGCGGAAGGTATCCGCCAGTCCGAAGTGTTGCGGGCCGAGGGCCTGAAACAGTCCGCGATCCTGAAAGCAGAGGGTGACGCGCAGGCGGCCATCACTGTTGCTGACGGTGAGGCAAGAGCCATCGAGACCGTGTTTGACGCGATTCACCAAGGCGGCCCAACCTCTGACCTGCTGTCCTACCAGTACCTGCAGATGCTTCCAAAGCTTGCCGACGGGCAGTCCTCTAAGATGTGGGTCATCCCAACGGAGCTAACCGCGGCGTTGAACTCCATTACAGAGGGCTTTAGCGGCAAACCGCAGAAGGACGCCTAGTCTGCGCGACTTTTTGCCAGCTTGCGAGCGCTCGCGTTTTACTTTTTGCCCGGGTTGATTTCCGACTGGCTTAGGGCGCAATCTTCTGCTCCGTAGCTGACCATGATGGCGTCCAGGTAGCCTTCGTCCATCAGGTGTTGCATCGCGGCCTGAACAGCGACCGTCAGCTGTTCGTCATCTTGGGCCACTGCAATTCCCTGTGGCTGCGACTCGATGACCTTTCCAATTTCTTGGAGTTTCCCTGAAGAGCCCGCGACCGCGTAGCTAATGACGGGGGAGTCTGCGAAAGTGGCGTCGAGGGTTCCCTCGACCACCTCAGCGTTGATGTCTTTCTGCAGCTCTAGGGGCACGACCTCAACAGGTTCCTCACCGTCTTCAACGCACTTCGCTGACCACCCTGTCGCGAGATCCTGCTGGTAGCTACCGGTTTGAACCCCGATGGTTGACCCACAGGGATTCTCGGGATCGAAGTCAGATGGGTTCCCCTTCGCAACCGCGAAAGCTGAGCCAACCTCAAGGTAGGAGATCATGTTGACCTTCTCCAGGCGCTCCGGGCTGATGGTGAAGGAAGAGACTCCAATGTCGAACCTTGTCCCAACTGCGCCAAGAATAGTTGGGAAGTCGGCGCTCCGCGTTGTCCCTTCAAGACCCATCACCCTGCCGAGGGCTTGCACAATTTCGATGTTGTATCCGGTGAGGGCGGTGCCCTCGCTGAACTCGGCTGGTGCGTAGTGTGGTGAAGCTCCGTTGCGGAGTTGCCCGGTGCTTGCCACGGTCTCGGGGACCATGGCTGCAATGTCCGGCACCATTTGGATGCTGAGCGGGTCGAACTGGGTTGTCGCGGACTCGCTTGCTTCCGATTCATCTGGATCGGAGCTGTCGGGGTCGGCGGAGTCGGAACACGCTGACAAGCTCAGGGCTAGAACTGTGGTTGAAACCAGTGACACAAGTTTGCGCATCGGTCCTCCAAGGTTGTTGAACCGGGTAGCGGGGAGCGGCCGCCCCTTCCGAGGTTCTTTTGTCCTGAGCCTCAAATCCGAAACTTAGCCGCGTAGGGCTTTCCGACTGATTGGCTTGGCGCTGTAAGGGTCGATTCCCTTGGGTACTTGAACGCCCTTGTTACCTAGCGCATTGAGACGGTTGGCAACGGAAGGAACCTCAGCTTTGGTGAGAACCTTCTTGAGTTTCTTGAGTTTCCGGTCGAGCTTGGGCAGAGGGACCTGGCCCTCTTCATGTCCCACCTGGATGGTGATGATGGGGACGTTGCTGACGGCGCGTGAGATCTTACGTTTCTCATTCCCAAGCATTCCTCGGACGCGAGAACTTGGACCTTCCGAAATAAGAACAACCCCGGGGCGACCAATAAGACGCCAGACTAGGTCCTGGTTGCGGCTTACGGCAACGGGTTCCTCATCCACAACCCAACCCTTACGAATTTGGCTGATTGCCGCGTAGACGGCGCCGATTTTACCGTCTAACTGCCGGTACATTGCCGGTTTCAAAAGGGCTGCTAGCAGGCTGGTGTCAGCTAAGAGTGCCAGCATCACCGCGGTGAGCATTATTAGGATTGGCGGCCCGCCCAAGACCCAAAAGAGGACTCCGAGTCCAATGATCAAGATCGGGAGTGCGATAAGCGCAATGCCGATCCACTTGTAGGTCCGCTTAACGACGGTGTACGCGTCGGCGAGGTTTTGATACCACCGGCGTTTCTTCTTGCCGTCCTGCTCAGTCTTCTTAGCCATGATTGTTCATTCTACGCAACTTACACGCCCGTCTGGGTGCCAGCAGGGTCGCCATTCTTGCGGCGCGGGAGTAGCAGGAACAAACCGACAGCCATGATCAGGCCGCTTGCACCTGCCGCGAGCAGGAAAGCGGGCTCGGCACCCCCGCTCTCGGCAACCGTGCCGCCCAGAGAAGACCCAAGAGAGACACCGATCGTTACCGATGACTGCATAAGCGTCATCGCGACAGCGATTCCCCCGGGAGGCGCCAGGTCCTGGGCGGTCGAGAACGCGGTGACCATTGTTGGTCCCACGAAAAGGCCAGATAGCGCTAGCAACCATGTCGTTTCGGGAAGAGTGCTCACTTCTGCGACCAGGACCATAGACAGGGCGGCTCCCGCAGAGAAGAGGATGAAACGCCAGGGAGGCTTGAAACCGTCCGGGAGGACGACGACGAACAGGGCCGCCGTTGCAGAACCCAGTCCCATGACTGCATAGACAAGCCCGGCCTGCGAGCCGGATCCCAGCAGGTCTGCCCTTGCCGTGGTCCCGGCTTGGGTCGCCCCAAAGAATGTCCCGATTCCCATGAGGGCCAGCGCTGCCGGGAGCACGGCCCAGATGACCCGGACGATGCGGGGCCGGTTGCCACCCTGATAGTCGCCGCCTGGAGTTGAGGGAGTTTCCTTGGGAGCGGTGAGTGCGAACGCCATCCCCGCCGTCAGCATCAGGACGCATGCCAAGAGAAGAGGTGCGGCTGGAGCAGCAAGGGAGGACGCGATGCCAACGAGTGCAGGGCCCAGAACAAAAATCAGTTCGTCAGCTGTCGATTCATAGGAGAAAGCCGCGTTTAACGCCCTGGCGTGAGGTGCGGTCCAGACCCATCTTGCCCGGGTGAAAGACCCCACCGGGATGACGGATGCTCCCGCTCCCGCGCACAGCAACCAAAGCAAGGCACCTGAGATCCCACTTGATGCCGCCCAGAAGAGGCCCAACAGTGCCGCTGAATTCAGGGGCACCAGGGTCAGGAGGACTCGTCTTTGTCCCCAGTAATCCGAGGCCCGACCAACCAGCGGGGAGCAGACGGCGACGACTATAGAGAAGACACCCGCCGCCATGCCTCCGACGGCCAGGTCACCAGAGGACGCGGTGAACGCAGTCATGATCCCAAGGGGAAGCATGGCGTAGGGAGCCCGAGCCAGCAGGGCGATGATCATGTTCGCCGCCCCGGCAATGGGCGGAAGCTCTTTGTAGTGGGTCAGGGCGCGAAGAGGGGAAGAGGAAGACAAGGCGTCACTTCCTAGTCGAAAACCCCAAAGGGCCTTGGACACCAAGGGCAGTGGGATGACTTAATCCTACGTGGTCCCCATTGGGAGTAATCAACAGGAGACCTGGAGACGTTCGTCTCTGCCCCTCCCAGCAGGCCAGGCTTTGGTCATGGTCGCTCAGCTTGAAACTCGTCCGGTGGCACCTGGGCCGACCGGTCTGATCCGAACTGAAGTGTCAGAAAGTGGCAGTCGGACACTGTTGGTGCCGGGTCCCCTGACGGGAGAGGTCTGGCACCAGCTGGCCGCGTCTCAGCACCCGCAGTTGGCACGCGCCGTTCTACTGGAGGATGGGCGGCAAGGCGCCCTGATTCACCTGGACCCACCCTTGGACGCAGGGGGCGGCTCGCCCACCTTTTCCGATCCGCTGGATGTCGCTAAGTGGCTTCAGGCCCGGGGCGTGTGGCAGGGTTCCGCGCGCTGGTCTGTTCGGGTTGTCGCATCGCGCTTGCGGCCGCCCTTTTTTGTTGTACTCCCACTTGATCTTGCCGGTGTGCCAGGATGGCGAAAACTCCGCGGACCCCTTACGGAGCAGCAGGTCCTAACAAGGCCTCTTCCTCTGCATCGCAGGGCGAGGTTCCGTGTTGGAGCAATCACGGCAGTCACCCTACTTACCCTGGCGGCAATGTTTGCCGTTTGGTCCTTGCGGTTCCACGTGCGCGAGGAGGCGTGTCCAAAGGTCCAGGAGGCCGGGGTGATTGTGGAGGAGTTGTTGACGGGTCGCGCCAGGGCTTTAGTCGACCAGGATTTGGATGCCTTAGCACTGGTCGAGTCTGGTGATCTTCTGGCTCGGGACGGCGCGCTACTGGAGCAGAAGGGGCGCGTGGACTTAGGTGAGGTTCGGTATAGCGTTTCTGCTCAGTCCGTTGAGTGCGAGCCGCAGGGGGTGCGGGTAAGCGGAGAGATTGTGGCGCACACGCGCAGTTGCGCTAGCTGTGATGAGAAGGAATCCAAGCGCGATTTCCGAGCCAAGCTGTCGCGCCCGTGGCGGATCGAGGAATTCGACTGAAAAGGGTGGGCCCGGCCGACTAAAAACTGTCGACCGGGCCCACCCCTTTTAGCTGTCTGCTAGCTACCCGAGCTGTAGATCGGAGTAGAAGTCTCCAGCCTGGAGGCGGCGCTTCACGTCAGCTAGGAAACGGGAAGCATCCGCACCATCAACCAGCCTGTGGTCGTAGGTGATGGACAGGTAGACCATGGAACGGATCGCTACAGATTCGCCCAACTCTGTGTTCACAACCACCGGGCGCTTAACGATGGTTCCGACTCCCATGATCCCAGTTTCAGGCATGTTCAGGATGGGGGTGTCGAACAGGGCCCCACCACTACCCGTGTTGGTGATCGTGAAGGTCGAGCCCGTGATGTCATCGGGACTGATCTTTCCTTCACGCACTTTCGCGGCGAGGTTGTTGATGGCTTCGGCAATGCCGGCGATGCTGAGATCCCCGGCGTTTTTGATTACCGGCACCATCAGACCCTGGGGTGCATCTACCGCGATCCCAATGTTTTCGTGGTCGTGGTAGGTGACCTGACGGTCGTTGATGACTGCGTTCAGTTTGGGGTGGGCCTGCAGGGCCTCGATTACAGCCTTCACAAAGAACGGGAGGAACGTAAGTTTGGTGCCGTGAACCTCTTGGAACTTATCTTTGTATGCCGCACGGAGCTCTGCTACCTTCGTGACGTCAACTTCGAAAATGGTGGTGAGCTGGGCCCCGGTCTGTAGGGAGTCGACCATGCGGCGCGCAACTGTCTGACGCAGCCTGGACATCTTCTGAGTGGTTCCGCGTAGGGCGGCTGCTTCTTCCGAGACGGCGATACGTCCGCTGTCCGCGGCTGCGGGAGCAGCTGGAGCGCTCGGGGCAGGAGCTGCTGGTGCGGGGGCAGCTGCGGCAAGCGCGGCGGCTTCTACGTCTTCACGGCGAATCCTTCCGCCGATCCCCGTCCCCGTGATGCTGGAGAGGTCAACGCCCTTTTCACGTGCCAGCTTGCGCACGATGGGGGTGACGTAGCCAGCCGAAGCGGAGACCTGGGGTTCTTTCGCGACGGGAGTCCCGCTCGAGGCAACCTTGGCGCTCGTTGCTTGCATCTGCTGGTGCGTGGCAGGGGCGACTGGTGCTGCGGGTGTGGGCGGCGTCGGGGGAGCAACTGGCGCCGGTGGCGCTACGGGTGCCGGGGGAGCAACTGGGGCTGGGGGAGCTACGGGAGCCGGGGGAGCAACTGGCGCTGCGGGCGCCGCAGGTGCAACGGGCGCCGGGGCTGGCGTTGGAGCGGCCGCTGGCGCGGGCGCTACCGGGGCTGCGCCAGGAGCAGTGTCGCTGATCCTAACGATTGGGGTCCCGACCTCTACGGTGTCGTCTTCAGCAACCAGGATTTCAGCGACATACCCGTCTATCGGTGAAGGGACTTCGGAGTCGACCTTGTCCGTGGCGACTTCAACCAGGGGGTCATCGGCAGAAACCTTGTCTCCGACGGCAACCATCCATTCCGTGACGGTGCCCTCGGTGACAGACTCGCCAAGCGCGGGCATCGCAACGTCAACCAGGTTCCCAGTTGCCACCGGGGCTGCTGGCGCGGGGGCCGCCGCTGGCGCGGGCGCAGCTGGAGCCACAGGTGCGGCAGGAGCTGCTGCCGGCACCGGCGCGGGTGCCGGAGCGCCGGCTTCTTCGGGGGCACCGACGCGAGCAATATCTGTGCCGACGTCAACGGTTTCGTCTTCCTGGACCAGGATCTCTAGAAGGACGCCAGCAACGGGTGAGGGGACCTCAGAGTCAACCTTGTCCGTAGCGACCTCAACGATTGGTTCGTCAGCTTCAACAGTGTCACCTACCTGCTTGAGCCATTCTGAGACCGTACCCTCGGTGACCGACTCACCAAGTGCGGGCATCTTAATGAACTGAGCCATGTTCTCTATTTCTCCTTGTAGTTGCTGAAGTCTCTAGTTGTGGGCGTGAAGTGGTTTGCCTGCCAGAACCATGGCGGCTTCGCCAATGGCCTCGTTCTGTGTGGGGTGGGCGTGGATCAGGGAGGCGACGTCATCTGCGTAAGCTTCCCAACCCACAATCAGTTCGCCCTCACCGATCTGCTCGCTGACGCGCGCGCCAATGGCGTGGAATCCAACGATCGGCCCGTCTTCGACACCCACCAGCTTGATGATCCCGTTCGTGCTGAGGATGTTCGACTTGCCGTTACCTGCCAGGTTGTACTCAACCTTCTTGATCTTGTCGTCTCCGTACTTTTCCCGCGCTTGGTCCTCGGTCAAACCAACCGAAGCGATCTCCGGGTCCGTGAACGTCACGCGGGGGATCACGTTCTCATCGATCGGGTCGGGATTCAGGCCAGCAATGTCCTCTGCGACAAAGATTCCCTGCAGGAACCCGCGGTGCGCTAGCTGTAGGCCAGGCACAATGTCACCGACCGCGTAAACACCGGGAACCCCCGTTTCCAACCTGTCGTTTGTGAGCACAAACCCGCGGTCCATCTTGCAACCGATCTGTTCGTAGCCCAGTCCCTCGGTCACGGGGCCGCGGCCAACCGCGACCAGCAGAACGTCCCCGTCGATTGTCTTGCCATCTTCGGTGGTGACGTGCACGCCGGTGTCGTCTTGGGTGACGCCACTGAAGCGGGTTCCCAAGTGGAACTTGATGCCCCTCTTCCTAAACGCACGTTCAAGGTTCTTAGAGATGACGCCATCTTCGTTCGGGACCAGGTGAGGCAGTCCCTCCAGGATCGTCACTTCAGAACCGAAGGACTTCCAGGCTGACGCGAACTCACAGCCAATCACCCCGCCGCCAAGGATGATGGCGCGGCTTGGGACCCAGTCCATTTTCAGGGCTTGGTCGGATGTGATTACGCGACCTTCAATGGGAAGGCCCGGGAGGGTCCGCGAGTAGGAACCGGTCGCAAGGAGCAGGTTCTTACCCGTAAGGGTGCGTCCGTCGACCTCGACGGTGGTGGGGCTGGTGACCCGACCCCATCCGTGCACAACGTCCACGCCACGTGCGGCAAGCAGGCCTTCGACACCCCGGTAGAGCTTTTCAACGACCGAGTCGCGGTATTGGCCGACTTTCGGCATGTCGACACCCTGCAGGGTCGCGAGCACCCCAAACTGTTCAGCTTGGCGGACCGAATCGGCAGTTTCTGCAGCGTGCAGATAAGCCTTTGTTGGGATGCATCCGCGGTGCAGGCAAGTGCCACCGACTTTGTCCCCTTCAACCAACACGACTTTGAGGCCCAACTGGGCTGCGCGCAGGGCTGCCGCGTAGCCTCCGGACCCGGCCCCCAGAATTACAATGTCGTATTCGGATTCACTCACGCCACTCGCTCCTTTGGTTCCAGAAACTGGTCTGCAGGGGAAGGGCGGCGCCACTTTGCCGGCCGGCCCCGTTGGGGCTATTGTCCCACGTATTCATCTCAATGTGATGGGTCACCTGTGAAAGACCGGCCACGTTTTGCTTGGCCCACGTGTTCCTTTCAATGTGGTGGGTCGCCCGCTCAATGCTATGGGTCGCCTGTGAAAGACTTGCCACGTTTTACTGGTTCTTCTGTAAGCGCGGGCTAGCTGGTCTGGGACTGGCTGGCAGGACTGGTTTTGTTCCCGCTCAGTTGTTGTGCATCGCCGGTAATGGAACGGGCCCTCGCTAGTCCCAGAACGGGCCCCCAACCTCGGGTAAAGACGCGCCCCTAACCGCTAACGAGATCGCCAAGGGCGGCACCCGCTAACAACCTAGTTAGTAGCTCTTGGCCTAAGAACGTGCTCGGGGTGTCTTGAACGTAGTTGGGGAAGGCTTCCCAGGTACGCTTGGGGGCCCGCGGCATGACCCGGGCCGCGAATCCTTGCTGGGAAGGAAGGTTTTGCGTGGACGGGTAGCGGGGTGCGGATTCAGAGGGCCCTCAGCCAATCAGGACGTCACCCGCTACAGCCTGTTTTGTGACTTACAGAGGAGCTGTTTTGTCGCGGGTGGGTTTGCAGGGTCCAACAGTTTTGTCACGGGTGGGTTTGGCAGAGTCCAACAATGGGAGCCGAGTTTTGTTTGAGCGTAGAAAACAGCGAGAATCTGAGGGTGACGGATAACAACCAAAGGCCGACGGATGAGGGGGTCGCAGTGGAACCGCCTCAGCTAGTCGACGACCGGCGCCCCGCTCGCGGATGGGGAAGGCTGGTCCCTGCCGTATTCTGGCTCGCCGGAGTAGCAACGACCGTTATTGCAGTAATGCAACTGGTCCGGGAGCCATCTGGGCCTCTTGGTCCGAAGCTGGTGACCCTGTTTGCGGGGGTGCTCTATCTGCTTGCTGCGCTTGGGCTCACCCACAACGGGCGTAGGATGCGCGCGATTGCATGGGTGTCCGTGTGGATTAGTGCTGGGGGTCCAATCATTGTCGGGCTGATGGGTCTAGGTCAGACCTGGGTCGGCGGTTGGTCGCCGTGGAGTCAGTTTGGGATGCAGGTTTGGTTCACCTCACTGGTGCTACCTATCGTTGGGATCGTTTGGCTCTGGGCGTCGAACCCTCGCAGGATCACCCAACTTGCCGAGTCAGGCCCCCGCCGTTAAGAAGCCGTTCCTGGTGCGGGCGGCAGCGCTCATAGGCGACGCGACTCCCACGCAGAAAGCTCGGGCCGTTCCTGGTGCGGGCGGCAACGCTACACGCCCCCGGGGAATCCCAACTGTCTCCAGGCCTCGTACGTGGCTATGGAAGCTGCGTTTGCCAGGTTGAGTGAACGCGCCTGAGGCCTCATGTGGATCCGCACTGGCGCGGTGATTCGCGGGTCCTCTAGAACCCAGTCCGGTAGCCCGTCCGGTTCGGGGCCGAACAGGAGGCAGTCCCCGTCCCTATAGTCAACTTCCGTGTAGAAGGTGCTACTGCCCCCGGTAAACGCGTAAACGCTACCGCTAACTTCGTCGAGCAACCCATCTAAATTAGGGTGCGTCTGGACGTGAGCCAGGTCGTGGTAGTCCAGGCCCGCACGCCGCAGTTTTGCGTCATCCATGTCAAACGCAAGGGGTTCGACCAGGTGAAGCATCGCGCCCGTGCAGGCCGCCAGCCGGATTGCAGCACCGGTGTTACCCGGGATCTTGGGTTCGAAGAATGCTAAGTGCAACACTCCCGCATTCTCTCACTTGTTTCAGGTCGTTCAACACCTGCTTTGGCTTGGCTAGTTGCGGGTTTATCTTCCGGTTATTCGCGTTGGTAGGTTCCCAGAATCGTTCCACGCGCGATGGTGTGCCCCAGGATTGTGAAGGCAACGGCAGTCGGAGATGCGCCCTCATCAACCTCAACAACCGGTGTATCTAATGCGTGAACGGCAAAAACATAGCGGTGGGGCCGGTCTCCAACCGGTGGCATGGGGCCCATGTAATTAAAGGTTGAGCCGTCGTTACGAACATGGAAAGCGCCTTCTGGTAGGGACTCATCGCTTCGCCCAGCATCCGTTCTCAGGTGGGTGATTTCGGGGTCCAGTTGCACTACGGTCCAGTGCCAGAACCCGGCAGGTGTCGGCGCATCGGGATCAAAGCAGTTGACGACAAAGCTCTTAGTCTCTTCTGGGAAGCCTTCCCACTTCAAAGAGGGAGAGGTATTGTCACCTTCCCCGGTGGTCTGGATCGGCATGCGATCACCGTCTTCAAACTGGTCCGAAGTGACGGTGAAACCTGGAACTTTCGGCAGCATTTCGTATGGCAGAGGGGCGATCGGGCGGTCGGTAAGTTTCACGTTATCTCCTTTGACAGCACCCCTATTTTAGGTCATTCCTAAGAAGGGGTCAGGGCGGGACAGGTCTGGCACTTGTCGGCTTTCCACTCTAGTATCGAACATATGTTCTAGGGGTGGGGTGGGTTAGGTGAGCAGACTTGAAGTTCAAAACTCTAGTGGGGTGCGCTCCGGCAGGCTAGCACTCGCTAAGACTGCCCTCCTCAAAGCTGAAGCAGCTCAAGGCCTTAGAGCCGCTAGTGAAAAAACGGTCAGAACTTCCGCGTTTCCCCCGGGGGTTTACCATGTAGAAACGGGTGGGTCTGCCTCTGTTGAACACATGGTCGCCGCGCTCGTTGAGGCGTGCGGTGATGAGCAGTGGGCTGCCCTTGTTGGGTTTCCTGATGTTGGGTGGGAGGCCGCCACGCGCATGGGCTTGGATGTGAGTCGCGTAGTAGCGGTCCCAAAAACGGGGGACCAAAACCAAATTGGGAAAACACTCGGAATCCTGGTTGAAGGATTTGACGTGGTTGCTGTAGGGGATTTTTGGTTGCCGAGCCAAACCAAAAGGGCCCTTACGGGACGGGTGCGTTCGGCCCAGTGTTTACTCCTTACGACTACCCGCTGGGTGGGGTTTAGTCATCCGCTTCCACAGCGTCGAACTGAAAGGACAGTGCGGGCAGGACGGGAGA
Organism: uncultured Actinomyces sp.; assembly: GCA_964345615.1. Lineage (GTDB taxonomy): Bacteria > Actinomycetota > Actinomycetes > Actinomycetales > Actinomycetaceae > Scrofimicrobium. The sequence continues at coordinate 44,549 of CAYFRQ010000005.1, forward strand.
TGGCGGGATGACTGGGCGCCACATCGCACTCTGGTCCCCGAACTGGCCGTTGAACGCACTCACTACCGAGGTTCCGCCGGGGACTCCGGCAGCCATCCTTCATGGTGGAAAGGTCAGTGTTGTAACAGCTTGCGCAAGTAGCAGGGGAGTCCAGGTTGGGATGACTAGGACCCTTGCCCAGTATCACTGTCCGGACCTTACTGTTCTGACTGAGGACAAGAATCGTGAGCGTGCCGCGTTTGAAACGGTCCTGCAAGTCTTTGACACGCACGCCTCGTCCATCAGTGTTATCCGACCGGGTTTAGCTTTTGCCCCCGCTCACTCTGCTTCGAAGTGGGCAGGAAGTGAAGAGATCCTAGCCAGGCGGCTGGTTGAAGACATTGCGATGGAGACGGGCGTTGAAGTCCAGGTGGGGATTGGAAGCGGAGTTGGTACCGCTTTGGTTGCTGCCCGTAAGGCCCTAATTGTTCCTGCTGAGGAAACTGAACAGTTCCTACGAACCCTTCCACTTCGCGAGCTTATTCAAAGTGTTCCGCCTGTGTTTCTGCCCCCGGTGGAAGAAACGCTCCAAACTCTGATGGTTCTTGGAGTCCGCGATGGGACAGAGCTCCTCAGTCTTGGAAGAGACAGGGTCGTTGCTCGCTTCGGAGCAGCCGGACAGCTTTTATTGAAGATGCTGGATGGGGAGCAGCCACTAATTTCTTTGGATGCTCGCCAGGGATCTGCTGTGGAGAGTTTTATCGAACTAGATCCCCCGGCTGAGACCGTTCAGTTCGCGGCTACTGCCATGGCTCGTGTCAGCAGGGATCTGGCGGAAAAACTGAAGGTTTCCGGATTGCGAAGTTCTAGTGTCAAAGTGTGTTTGGAATCCGTGTCTGGCCGATCCCATGAGAGAACATGGACCCTGCTTGATGCGGGAGCAACCGAACAGGTCGTCAAGCGGATTACCTGGCAGATACGGGGCTGGCTGAACTTAGGCGCAGAGGAATTTGAGGAAGCAGACCCCCTGAAGCAGATCCTTTTGACTGCAGTTTCTCCACGAAGCCAAGCCGAAACGGACCCGCTCTGGGGTTCCCTTAGAGCTTCCTGGAAAGCGGAGCAAGCCGCAGAAGAGGTTCAGGACATGCTGGGTGAAACCGCAGTACTGAAACCCAGACTGGTTGGTGGGTTCGACCCTAGGACTCGTGTCACACTGACACCGTGGGGTCTTGCCGGGGGGGCTCTTCCGGAGCTACCGGGACCGTGGGAAGGGGGAGTAAGTGATCCTCCGATCATCCTTTACGCTAAACCACCCCCGGCACTCCTGTTTGGTACACGGCTCCCACCGGGAGTAAACAGCGCGGCGCAGAGCGCAAGTAGGACTCGCGATGTAGCTGAGCCGTGGAAACAAAATGCGCGTCTTTGGGTTGATCGCCGGGGCAGACTGAATGGCGTTCCGGCCCGCGTCATCGTTGAACAGGACAGGAGTGAACTCCTGAGCGGGGACTACCCGGTTGAAAAAGTGGTGCGTCTTTGGGTTGTGAGGGGACGGTGGTGGCAACCTGAAGACCTTTTGTACGGCCCAAGGTGCTACTTGCGGCTTAGTCGTTTCAGTGGGGGCGACCTGCTCCTGGTCCAGCGGAAGGGGAGCTGGGAAGTGGAAGGCATCTATGGAGCTGAAGACTCGGTAAACTCACGCAGAGAATCGCTGAACGCGTGAGCCAAAAATAAGCGCTACTTGAAGGCAGGAACATGGCTAAGCTTTACTTCCGCTACGGAGCAATGAACTCGGGGAAGTCCACCGCTATCCTGCAGGTCGCGTACAACTATGAAGAACGTGGTCAAAGGGTGTTGCTTGCCAAACCGGCAGTCGACACCAAAGGCAATGAGAACGTTGTCTCAAGGCTTGGTGTGACCCGCGAGGTCGACTTTCTGATCGCTCCCGAACACAGTGTCCGTCAGCTTGTGCGCATTGCGGCACGAGGTGAGGAACCAGACGCACTAATCAAGGGGGAGATGGGTAGGCGACCGGTCGCCGCCCTCCTGATCGATGAAGCTCAGTTTTTGACAGCTGCCCAGGTGGATGAACTGATGCAGATAGCGGTGCTCGACAACATTCCGGTGCTTGCCTACGGGCTTCGCACTGACTTCCAGACGGTTGCCTTCCCGGGATCCAGGCGACTCCTAGAGATCGCCCACAGCCTGGACGAACTCAAGACCATTTGTCGTTGCGGCAGGAAAGCCATCTTTAACGGGCGGAAGGTCGGGGGAGAGTTCGTGTTTGATGGGCAGCAGGTTTCCATCGACGGTGCCGGTGTTACTTACGAGTCTCTGTGTGGGCCCTGCTATCTCCAAGAATCAGGAGTTCGCCCCGAAAGCTGATCGAACAGATGTTCGATAAACTGGGTGGGTGGAAAAAACTCCTCGCTACGCTGAACTGCACGCTCACAGCGCCTTCACCTTCCTGGAAGCCGTTGACTTCCCTGAAGCCTTAGTGCAGCGTGCCGGGGAGCTTGGGCTTTCGGGCTTAGCCATCCTGGATGTTGACGGGATGTATTCCGCGGTCCAAACCGCTCAGGCAGGAAGGGCTTTCAATCTTCCAATAGTTCACGGCACTGAACTGACACTGCAATCCGTCACGTGGACGGAAACCAACCTGCTTCGCGCATCAAACCCGGGTGGGGTTCGCACTCTAGAGAAGGGGCAGGGCCTTGCCTTAGGGAGTTTTGATCCAGGGATTCGTCTTCCTGTCTTAGCCACGTCGCAAGTGGGGTATCACGCGCTCTGCTCCCTGCTCTCAACACACTTCCTAGCCACTCCAGGCAGACGCAAAGCAGGCTTGGACCTTTCTGAAGTTTCAGCCGTGGGGCGTGAGTTCGGAGATCACGGACTCTTGGCTCTAACCGGTACCAGCCGCGGTCCCCTGCAACGGGCCGTACGTCAATACGGGCTCGGTGCAGGTCGGGGGGTGCTGGAGCGCCTTAAAGAGGTCTTTGGCCCCGGTGGGGTGGCGGTAGAACTTCCAGCGGTCCCCCATGCTGCCCCGCAGGTCTCTGATCAGCTGGCGCTACTTGCCAGGGAAGCTGACCTGCCTCTAGTAGCAACGGGTGCAGTAAGGAGTTCTGACCCGTCCAGGTCCAGGCTAAGCGACGTCCTCACCGCAACCAGGTTCAATAAGCCCCTTGACCAGGTAGAAGGGCACTTACAGGCGTTCCAATCCTTTCTTCGAAGCCCATCTGAAATGGCGGAACTGTTCCAGCGTCATCCTCAGGCGGTCGAAAATGCTGCGCTCATTGCAGAAGCAGCCGCGTTCGACCTTCGGATAATCGACCCTGGTCTTCCGCACTTCCCGCTACCTGGGGGAGGCAGCGAAGCGGAACATTTGCGACACGTCACCTACATTGGGGCCCGTCACCACTACGGGGAACGCAGCCAGAACCCAAAGGCGTGGGAGCTCATCGACCACGAGCTCGAGATCATTGAAAAGCTTGATTTCCCCGGTTACTTCCTGATCGTGAAAGACATCGTCGACTTCTGCCACTCAAAAAACATTCTTTGCCAGGGCCGGGGGTCTGCGGCGAACTCTGCCGTTTGTTACGCACTTGGAATAACCGCGGTGGACGCGGTCAAGCACAAGATGCTCTTCGAACGTTTCCTATCCCCAGACAGAAAAGAAGCCCCTGATATTGACCTGGACATAGAAGCAAAGGAGCGGGAACAGGTCATCCAGTATGTGTATGGCAAGTACGGGCGTGAAAATGCTGCTCAGGTAGCAAATGTCATCACCTACCGTCCTAAGTCCGCGATCGGGGATGCAGGCAAGGCACTGGGATATTCGGAAGGGATCGTGCGGCGATGGACGAAGTTCACCCAAAGAGGTGGTGTCAAGGCTCAATCAACCTCGCAGACTGGCATCCCCGAAGAGGTTTTGGAGCTAGCTGCAGAAATGCAGAGGCTACCCCGCCACATGGGCCTGCATCCCGGGGGGATGGTGCTAACCCGCAGGCCGGTCTCCCAGGTTTGCCCAGTTGTCTGGGCGGCAAAAGAGAACAGGAGTGTTCTTCAGTGGGACAAAGAGGACTGCGCTGATGCGGGCCTAGTGAAGTTTGATCTTCTGGGTTTAGGGATGCTCACGGCGCTACGGAAGGCCTACACCTGGTTGGAATCAGAAGGGGTCACCTACCGGGGCCGTCCCATCAGTCTCCACAACACCGGAAGTGAGGACCCCGCCGTTTACGACCTGCTTTGTGCAGCCGAGACCGTGGGTGTTTTCCAGGTGGAATCACGCGCTCAAATGAACACGCTTCCACGCCTGAAGCCCAGGTGCTTCTACGACATTGTGATCGAGGTGGCACTCATTCGGCCAGGGCCCATCCAGGGGCGAGCCGTGAATCCATACCTTCGCCGGAAGAACGGCAAAGAACCCGTCACCTACAGCCATGAACTGTTGAAGCCAGCCCTTGAGAAAACGTTGGGTGTTCCCCTGTTTCAGGAACAGCTAATGCAGATAGCGGTCGATGGTGCTGGGTTCACCCCGGGCCTTGCCGACCAGTTGCGCCGCGCGATCGGATCAAAGAGAAGTGAGGAGCGGATGGCCTCGTTGAAGCCCGCCCTCTTTGCAGGGATGAAACAGAAAGGGATCGGGCGTGCCGCAAGGGAGGAAATCTTTGAGCAGCTGAAAGGCTTTGCGCAGTTCGGTTTCCCAGAATCGCACGCTTTTTCCTTCGCCTATCTTGTCTACGCTTCTGCGTGGCTCAAGGTCTACTATCCCGAACACTTCTACGCAGGCTTGCTGGCCAGCCAGCCGATGGGGTTTTACTCGCCCGCATCCCTTGTAGCTGACGCTAAAAGGCACGATGTGAAAGTGCTTCCACCCTCGGTGGTCTCGTCGCAGGTTGAAGCCACCCCGGTTGTTTTGGATCAGAGGCGGGGATCCCAAAGACGCGCGAGCAACCTGGTTCATGCCGACGAAAACCGCGGTGTTCGCCTGGGACTTGAGAGCATCAAGGGGCTTGGCAAAGCAGGGCAAAGGATCATTTCAGCGCGGGAAAGTGCCCCATTTGTATCTCTTGCTGACTTGGCAGCGCGCGCCAAACTGAGCGTTAAAGAGCTTGAGAAGCTCAGCTTTAGTGGTGCCCTAAAAGATCTGGGTTACTCACGGCGCTCTGGGCTCTGGGCTGCCGGAACCCACGGGCAAAGCGACTGGACCCAACCGTTTATTCCAGGGACCGAACCCGGTGGAGTGCCAAGTTCGCTCCCACTAATGACGCCCGCGGAGACCATAGTTTCTGACTACAACTCCATGGGACTCAGCTTTCACCACCCACTGTCTCTGGTTAGAAACCAGTTAGAGGAACGGCGTGTTACCCCTCTTGCTGGTCTCACCAAGACCCGGGCTGGGCAGGTCGTGTCTGTTGCTGGATTAGTTACGCACCGGCAACGCCCTTCCACTGCTGGTGGGACCACGTTCCTGTCGTTAGAGGACGAAACGGGTTTGGGGAACGTGATCTGTTCAAGGGGGCTTTGGCTCCGCTACCGGGAGGTTGCGCTCCAGTCCAAGGCCCTTATAGTCCGGGGGCGGATAGAGAGGGATTCTGGCTCTGTAGCAGTTATAGCTGACCAGCTGGAAGCACTTTCTATCCCTGTAGCAGCGCGCTCACGGGATTTCAGGTAGCGGGCTGCCACTAGCTTGCGGCAGTGGCCTCTTCCGCCTGATTCTTCTTTTTTGAGGAACCTTTCCGATCCCGACGCCAGAAGGCAATCTTCTTGAGGAAGCTAGGTTTTACAGGCTTGGGAGCAGGATCAGAATCGGGCAATGGACCGACGATCGGGGGATCACGGTGGTAAAGGGCATTGAATACCGCCCAGGACACACCAACGATCGGGGTTGCAATAATCGCTCCGAGCAACCCGGCAAGCAGAGTCCCGATTACAACCGCTAAACCCACAACGACGGGGTGTAGCGCCACTTGTTTCCCCATGATGAGCGGTTGCAACACGTGACTTTCAAGCTGACCGATAAGGGCGATCCCAACGCCCACGATCAGCGCTGCCATCACGCCATCTGTTGCCAGAGCGACGATCATCGCGACGATCATTGCTGCCGGGGCACCGATCATTGGAATCAGCGCGCCAATCATTACCAGGACTGCAAGGGCAGACGCTAAGGGGACCCTAACGATTTCCAGGAAGATCCAGGCCAAGATCCCGTCGATTGCCGCGATGATCATGGTCCCGCGTGCGTACCCGGAGAAGCTCCACCAGCCGGCTTGGGCAGCGTGATTCCACTTGCCCCGGCTCCGAGTGGGCAGCATGTTGAGGAACCACCGCCACATCTGAGCACCCTGCAGAAGGAAGAACACAGCAACAAAAATGGAAAGGGCGAAGATCGTGAAGAAGATTAGGATGCCACCAGCGTTGGACATGACGGTGCCGGCCAGCTTTTGCCAGTTTTCTGTTGCGTAGGTCTGGCCTCGCTGGACCCAGTCGTATATCCAATCGCGGACTTGGTCCGAGGTGAGGGCCAGGTGGAACGGCATGCCATTGAGGAACTCGACGATCTTGTCCGTGCCGTTCCCCAGCTGTTGCAACAGTTTGGTCCACTGGCCGGCCACGGATGCGACTACGAACGTGATCAACCCGCTGAAGATCAACACCGAGCCCAGAAGTGCGAGTAGGACTGCAAGGCCCCTGGCCATGTATTTGGCAAGCCTGTCTACGACCGGGTTCAGGAGCGACGTGAACACAAGCGCGACGAACACTGCGATAAAGACAGAAGAGATCCGCGCCGTCGCGAACACTACGCCAGCCACTACCAGGGCCAGGCCGATTAGAGACCATGACCCGATGCCGGCGTTTCGGAGCCAGGGTGGGACCCCGGCCCGTGAAGCTTGGGAGGCAGAGCCTGCGTTTGTGTGCGTTCCCAGCTCAGCGTCTGCGGGTTCATTCGCAGGTGGCTTCGTTGCCTCAGCCCCCGCTGTCGCGTCTGGTTCGGTCACGAGCACCCCCTTGTCCGGTCAGTTTGAGCATAGTGTGCTGGGGTATCGGTCGCCGGGGGGCGCGCTGTTTTCGGGGCGCTCGCGGGTAGCATCAGGGTGGGAATGTTCGGCAAGCGTGACTCCATGATTGAGAGGTGCATTGGCTCCCAGCGGTAAGAACAGCATTGGGGATCGGGAGAATCGCCGATCCCTGGCTTGGCGTGTCTTTTTCGAAGCAAGCACCCGACTTCAAGGAGTCATTGAGTCGCGGATGAAGGCTTCAGCCGGAATCTCTCTTTCCGACTACAACATTTTGTTGACGCTCTATGAGGCCTCAGAGCGGAGCATGAGGATGGGTGAGCTCGCGGATCACCTCGGCTACTCGCCCTCAAGGCTGAGCTACCTGGTTGGTCAGCTAGAGCAGCAGGGCTGGGTCAGGCGAGTGCCGAGCAAGGGGGATGGTAGGGGGCTCCAGGCTGAGCTAACGGAAAAGGGCGCCCTGATCACGGAGACCGCTAGCGAGATTCACCAGGACACCGTTCGGGAGCTGTTGCTGGACGACATGACCGATGCACACATTGACATGGTCGTGGAGGCATTCGGTCACTTGGAAGAGTCGGGCTTTTCTAAGTCCGACTGATCTGGTTCCTCGAAGTCTGGCTGATCTGGTTTCTCGAAGTCTGGCTGATCTGGTTTCTCGAAGTCTGGCTGATCTAGTTTCTCGAAGTCCGGCTGGCTTTTCGCGACCTCTTCCGGGAGTGGTGTTGCCGGTTGCACGTACCCTTCAAAAGCTTTTGTTCTGGTCGAAGGCCGTCGTCTTTTTCGGATTACCGCGCGGATAGCGAAAACTACACCTGTCACGATCAACGCCCAGGGAAGAAGCACGACAAGTGCGTAGCCGACCACTTTGAATGAGTCGAGCAGGATGCTCCACGCGCGTTCCCAAGAGAACCCTGTGTCTTCGGTTGGTGCGTTTGCGAATGTCACACTGAGGGACGACATCTCGACCTGGCGTTCTAGCCATTTGAGCTGGGAGTTGAGGGAGTCCAACTGGGCTTGCCGTTCCGTCAGGATCGACTCGGCCTGCAGCAACTCGTCCGTTGTTTCGGCTTGTGCCATCAGCTGTTGCAACCGCTCGATTGACTGTTCTAGTGCATCCCTGCGAGCTGAGAGGTCCGCGACTTCAAGACCGACGTCTTGGCGCCACGTTGATTCGTCAACGACCTTGCCGTAGTCGGAAAGCGAGGTGAGGATGGCATCGAACTCACCGGGTGGGACCCGCACATCCAGATTGACTGAGAGGCTTCCATCCCACTCGCTTTGCTGAGTTCCGCTGATCTCGCCACCCGCAGCCAAAACGTCATTCGAGAACTTCTCTGCAGTCTCTTGGGGGGTGGAGGTGCGAATGGTCGCGAAGCCGGTCACGATGATGGTGGAATCCTCATTGATCCCTGTTGAGTCAAGCCCGGTGCCCCCGTCGGTGCCCGCCTCGGTGGTTCCGGCAAAGTCGTCCATGGCGGCTTCCTCCGACAGCGCGAAACCGGGCTGGGAACTGGTGTCGCCAACGTATGGTTCTGTGGCGGCATAGTCCGATGTTCCGCAGCCGGCCAGCGCTAGCGTGACCACGATCCCGGCGCCCCACAGTGGCGAAAACAGTTTCCGGGTCCGCTGGCTGCGCGACGCGTTGTTGGGCGGCTTCGACGCTCTGCTGTTCAAGTCCATGGTCGAATGTTACCGTGAGCGACCCCACATAGACGTTTTCTTCTGCAGGAGC
>CAYFRQ010000006.1:0-11860 GCA_964345615.1 uncultured Actinomyces sp.
ATAGGGAACGCGGCAGTAGCGGAGGGGCCTCACAGAAACTCTTGGGTACCTTTGGAAATCAGCTGAGGTTTCGAAGCCAGACATTGAAGACCTGGCCAACCACTCCTCTTAGGTCGCGCTCGGAGCCGTGGTTACGTATCCAGACGTGGGCAATCTCATCTCGCTCTTCGGCGGAGGCCTGCGCTGCGATGCGGGCCCTAGCGTCATCGGCGGTCAGCCCCCGCGATACCAAACGCTCCACGCGAACCTCTTCGGGGGCATCGACCATTAGCACCAGGTCGAACTGGTCAGCCATGCCCCGCTCAACCAAGAGCGGGACCTCGTAGACGACGACCGGTGTCGTTGCAGCTTCGGCCTGTGCTTTAGCGAGCTCAGCAATCCTGGGGTGCGTGATGGCTTCAAGGTCCGCGCGCGCTTTCGCGTCATCGAAGACGATGCTGGCCAACTCTGCTCTGTTCAGGTGCCCGTTAGGTGCCAAGACAGCGTCGCCGAAACGTTGCACAACCAGCTGGAAGCCGGGCGTCCCAGGCTCCACCACCGCCCTGGCGAGCTCGTCGGCGGAAATCACGGTCGCTCCAGAATCAGCCAGGGCCTCGGTGACCGTTGACTTGCCCGAGCCAATGCCGCCGGACAAGCCAACGTAGGTGCGCCCTCGTCCTAGCTTCGGGCACCCACCTCGCGACTCGATGCTAGGTTCACGCCGCATCACAGCGGTGGCTCTACCGACCTGCACCCGGTCCAACTCAAGAGTTCCCCTGTCGGTCCGCGACAGCCCCTCTGCCATCTTGCCTGCCCCTGATTCTGCCTACACACTAGGCATTTCACTGGGCACTTCGCCCCGTCGGCGCTTCCAACCCCGAGTTTACGCGTCCGCACCCACCCACAGCGCCACGACCATACACCGGAGCACAACGAAGGTTCTCCACTAACACGTTGTGGCTCCGACATAGGCGTCTCGGCTCACGGGACGCAAGAAATACGAAACCTACAAGACCGGTGCCGCAGGGCCGGGTAGGTGCCCCGACCATCTAGCGACGTGAGCTCGCCCAGCGGCAAAGAAAAACCGTTGGGACCAGAGACACACCGTTGGACGATAGGTCAAGAAAGCGGAGACCAGGGCGACCCCTGTTGGGTCGCCCTGGTCTCCATGCTTGTCTTTCGCTAGCCTCCCGCGCGGATTTCGATCCCGGCTGCTCGCACTGTTGAGTCGGCCGAGTCCGTCCTAAGGACGAGCTAGCTTGCGGTTTCTTAGGCTCCAGTCAGCTTGTCGCGTAGAGCCGCAAGAGCTTCGTCGGAAGCCAGCGTCCCCGAAGCGTCGTCAACGCTGGAGTAGGCCGCGTCCGCGATGTTGTCGACGCGGTCCGCGTCAGCTTCCGCCTGGGCTGCCGCTGCAACCTGCGCACGGTGAGCTTCCCAACGAGCGTGTGCTTGCGCGTACTGGCTCTCCCAGAGCTCGCGTTGCTCGTCGTAGCCTTCCATCCACTCCTGAGTTTCAGGATCGAAGCCCTCGGGGTACTTGTAGTTGCCGTTCTCGTCGTACTCGGCAGCCATCCCGTAAAGCGACGGGTCAAAGTCGTCAGAGCCCGCGTCAATGCCTTCGTTTGCCTGCTTCAGCGACAGCGAGATCCGGCGCCGCTCCAGGTCAATATCGATGACCTTCACGAACACGTCGGAGCCCACGCTCACAACCTGCTCGGGCATCTCAACGTGACGCTGCGCAAGCTCGGAGATGTGGACCAGGCCCTCGATACCGTCTTCGACGCGGACAAACGCACCGAACGGGACCAGCTTCGTGACCTTGCCTGGCACAACCTGACCAATCGCGTGAACGCGAGCGAAGGTCTGCCACGGGTCTTCCTGCGTTGCCTTCAGCGACAAGGAAACGCGTTCGCGGTCCATGTCGACTTCCAGGACCTCAACCTCAACCGGCATGCCAACTTCGACGACCTCTGACGGGTGGTCGATGTGCTTCCAGGAGAGTTCAGACACGTGCACCAGGCCATCGACACCACCGAGGTCAACGAACGCACCGAAGTTGACGATCGAGGAGATAGTGCCCTTACGGACCTGACCCTTCTGCAGGGTGTTGAGGAAGTTCGAACGAACCTCAGACTGGCTCTGCTCAAGCCAGCTACGACGGGACAGAACGACGTTGTTGCGGTTCTTGTCCAGTTCGATGATCTTGGCGTCGAGTTCACGGCCGATGTAGGGGCCGAGCTCACGAACGCGGCGCATCTCAACAAGAGAGGCGGGGAGAAAGCCACGAAGACCGATGTCAAGGATCAGGCCGCCCTTGACGACCTCAATGACGGTGCCGGAAACGACGCCGTCTTCTTCCTTGATACGCTCGATTTCGCCCCAGGCGCGTTCGTACTGCGCGCGCTTCTTAGAAAGCAGAAGGCGACCCTCTTTGTCTTCCTTCTGCAGGACCAGGGCTTCGACGGTGTCGCCAACAGCGACGACCTCATCCGGGTCAACATCATGTTTGATTGACAGTTCACGTGCAAGGATCACGCCTTCTGTCTTGTACCCGATGTCCAGCAGGACTTCGTCACGGTCGACCCTTACGACCGTTCCCTCCACGATGTCGCCATCGCTAAAGTCTTTAATGGTCTCGTCAATGGCGGCGAGAAGGTCCTCTTCAGAACCAATGTCGTTGAGGGCAACCTGTGGGGCTGCGCCAGTGGTGGTGGAAGAACTGGTCATGTAGTCGTGTACTCCGGACGGACAAAATAGCAGGGACAATATTCTCAAGTTGACGTTCGGGCACCGTAGTGCCCTTGCGCCTTGCAAAGCCTACCAGCGGACCTCCGTCTACTTGGCGCCTCAATCATTACGTTTCGCACACAAAATCCGCGTGAAAGTCGCCTTTTAGTGGGCTGCGTCTCTCCAGGAACGCCCAATGCCCACAGCAACGTCCAAAGGCACGGAAAGCGAGACGGGTGCGCCCATTGCCCGGCGAACCAGTTCCTCAACTTCTTTGGCTTCTCCAGGGGCTATTTCTAGCACCAGTTCGTCATGCACTTGAAGCAGAATCCGGGATGCGTAGTGACCTTCCGCCAGCTGCCTCGCGACTTCAACCATGGCGAGCTTGATGATGTCTGCAGCACTGCCCTGGATGGGAGCGTTGAGGGCGGCCCGCCCCGCCATCTCCCGCACGCGTCTCACGTCCGAATTCAGCTCGGGGAAGTACCTGCGACGCCCCAGCATGGTCTCCGTGTACCCGGTGCGCGCCGCTTCGTCGACGACCCGTGCCAGATAGTCGCCGATGCCCCCGAACCGCACAAAGTACTGGTCGTGCAGGTCGCGCGCGTCGTCAACTGAGATCCCAAGCTGTTTTGAGAGCCCGTAAGGAGACAGCCCATAGGCGAGCCCGTACGAGGTGGCTTTGATCCGGTTCCTCAGTTCCCCCGTCACTTCGTCAAGCGGCACCCCAAAGATAGAGGCGGCCATGGTCGCGTGTAAATCCTCGCCGGAATTGAAGGCGGCAATCAGGTCCTGGTCCTTCGAAAGGTGAGCCATGATTCGCATTTCGATCTGCGAGTAGTCGACACTCATCAGGTCCTCAAACCCGGGACCAGCGACAAAAGCCTCACGGATCCGGACACCCGCGTCAGAACGAACCGGAATGTTCTGCAGGTTGGGGTCGGACGAGGCCAGGCGGCCGGTAGCCGACGCAGTCTGGTGGAAAGTCGTGTGGATGCGACCGTCGGGCGCGACTTCTGACAGCAATCCATCGATCATCTGGACTAGTTTTGTCTTGTCGCGATGAGCCAGCAGGGCCCCCAGGAATGGATGCCCCGTCTTGTCGTGAAGGTCAAGCAGAGCCTCCGCGTCCGTCGTGTACCCCGTCTTCGTTTTGCGGGTCTTCGGCATGCCGAGCTCTTCGAAAAGCACGACCTGCAACTGCTTTGGGCTGCCAAGGTGCGTTTCGTGTCCGATCGCCGCATAAGCGTCTTCTGCCGCCTGCGCGGCTTCCGCAGCAAATTCGTCGCGCAGACCCTTGAGCTTGGGAACGTCGATCGCGATCCCCGTAGCCTCCATCTGTTCCAAGACCCCCGCTACAGGAAGCTCAAGGTCCGTCAGCAAGGTCAGTTCTTGGTCGTCTGTCAGGGTGTGGCGAAGAGGATCTACCAGGTCCAGGATCATTGCTGCATTCGTTGCAAGAGACTTCTGTGCCGGGGAAAGCTCACCCGCCGCGCCTCCTCCGACCTCATCGAGCGACAGCAGCGCACCATCCCCGGAGTCCGCGATGTCCAGGCCGAGCACTTGGCGGACGACGACGTCAAGGTCGTAGCTTCTTTGGCCTGGTCGGACCAGGTAGGCCGCCAGTTTCGTGTCAAAGGCAGGAACTGCCATAGCCCAGCCAGCAGACTCGACCGCGTGCATCAAAGCCTTGGCTCCGTGCGCAACGGTGTTGGTGTGGGCCGCAAGGAACTGTCCCAGCTCCGTGTGCTGGCCTTCAGTCAGTTCCGCGGGGTCGACCACCAGTGTCTGTTTGTCACCCGCCAGGCCAAGACCTACAAGGTCCGGGTCGTTCACGCCTAGGCGTCCCGTGCCCCAGAGGGCAACGAGTTGCTGGGTCCCGTCCTTGTTCAGGAAGCCGCCAAGCAAAGCTGGCAAGTCAGTTTCCGGGCCTACCGGGATGATTTCTTGGTCGCGCCTGCCCGCCGTTTCGGCGCCGAGCGAGTCCTGTTCAAGGATGTCTTCCCCCCAAAGCGGCGTCATTGCTTTGAACACGCGATCCCGGAGCCCGGAGATTTCCAGGTCATCAAAGAGTGCCTGGACTTGGAGCTTTTCGGGCGCTTCAACCAGGCAGTCTTCAGGCTGCAAATCAAGGGTCATGTCGGTCAACAAGTGGTTGAGTTTCCGGTTCGTTCGCACGGCTTCAAGGTGTTCTCGTAGCGCTTCGCCGCGTTTGCCCGTCACCTTGTCGGCGTTTTCAAGAAGCTGGTCCAGCCCGTCCATTTTGACCAGCCACTGTGCCGCCGTCTTGGCACCCCACCCTGGAACCCCCGGCAGGTTGTCCGACGTCTCTCCCACCAGTGCCGCTATCTCAGGGTACTGCGCTGGCGGAACTCCGTAGCGTTCCATTACCTTTTCCGGTGTCATGTAGACCAGGTCCGAGGTGGAGCGTCCCGGGTAGATCACCGTCGTCTTCTCATCGATCAACTGGAACGTGTCGCGGTCACCGGAAGCGATCAGTACTTCGAAACCATCTTCTTGGGCTTTTGTCGCAAGCGTAGCGATGATGTCGTCCGCCTCGTAGTTCACTACCTCGGTCTGTTTCACCCCCATGGTCTCCAGGAGCTCTTTGATCAGGGCAATCTGCCCTGCGAATTCAGGCGGTGAGCTGTCCCGGTTGGCCTTGTATTCCGGGAACATTTCCGTTCGGAACGAGTCGCGAGCGGCGTCGAATGCGACCGCCAGGTGTGTCGGCTTCTCAGTGTCTAGAAGCTTGGTCAGCATTGACAAGAAGCCGTAGACCGCGTTCGTGTGCTGCCCTCCACTAGTTGTGAATCGGTCAGCGGGAAGCGCAAAGAACGCGCGGAACGCCATTGAATGTCCGTCGATAACAAGCAGCTTTGTAGTCACGTATGCAACCCTAAAGGGTATGGATCAGGAGCGAGCAACGTATCGGCCCGTTAAGGCCGCACTCTCCGCGCGGATGGGGATGGAAATGCTGCCTCCCACCGCTGAAAAAACCACGGTCCGGATGCCGGTTGAGGGAAACACCCAGGTGATCGGCATCCTGCATGGCGGAGGAACCGCCGCGCTCTGTGAGACAGCGGCATCAGTTGCAGCGAACCAGTACGCCAGGAAACTGGAAGACGGCCCCTGGGTTGCGGTGGGTGCGGACATCTCGGTGTCTCACTTGCGGCCCGCGACCAGTGGTTACGTCACGGCGGTCGCGGCGTCCCTACACCTGGGGCGTCGGTCTACCGTTCACGCGGTGCAAGTGACTGACGACTTGGGAAGATTGGTCGCCACGGGAACAGTCCGCAACATGATCGTTCGTAAGCGGCCCGGCTAGCGAATCTGCCGGGTTTAGCCTTCCGCTACCTGGTCGACGACAGCGTCGGCGACCTCGCGCATTGAAAGCCTGCGATCCATCGACGTCTTCTGGATCCACCGGAACGCTTCCGGCTCAGTCATGTCCATCTTCTCCATGAGAAGACCCTTCGCGCGGTCCACAACCTTGCGGGTCTCAAACCGGTCGGACAGGTCAGCGATCTCGGTCTCAAGTGACTCGATTTGGGCTTGGCGAGACAGGGCGATCTCAACAGCTGGGATCAGGTCAGTAGGCCCGAAGGGCTTCACGACGTAGGCCATAGCCCCTGCGTCGGCAGCCCGCTCAACCAATTCGGCCTGAGAGAAAGCGGTGAGCATGACGACCGCACAAGAAAGCTCTTTCAGGATCTGCTCTGCAGCCGTGATACCGTCCATCTTTGGCATCTTTACGTCCATGACGCAAAGGTCTGGCTCAAGCTCCAAGGCCAACTCAACGGCCTCAGCACCATCCCCAGCTTCACCAACGACCTCATAGCCGGCAGCCTCCAGCGTCTCAACAATGTCTAGCCTGATGAGTGCTTCGTCTTCGGCAACCAAGACCCGCTTGGACTCTGCTTCTTTGGTGGGCATAAGGATTCTTCCTGTTCGTTCCGCTGGGGTAAGCATATCTAGCCCGCCGTGAGCCCGAGGGTACTTCTACAAAGGTGTTTGCCACAGTCCGCCGGCGGCTAGCGCGCCTCCCGACCCTCCTGTCGCCCAGAGAACAACGCGATGCCAAGTCCTAGCAGTCCAAGTCCCGCGGCCACGGAGAACGAAACCTGCAAGCCCACGGTAGCTCCCAAGGGGCCGGGGATCCTTGCCACTGCCGCATCGAACAGAGGAGCGGCGAGCGCGACACCCGTGATGGACCCCAGGTTGCGAGAGAGGCTGAGCACCCCGGCCACGACACCCTGGTGTTCAGCTCCGGACCGGGCCGTGACACTGGTGTTGTTGGCTGCCATGAACATTTGGTTCCCGGGAGTCAGCATCACTGCAGAAATGAAAAACCCTGCCAGCCCCAGAGCCCTGGGCAACACCGTGAACGCGAGTGAGGCAGCCGAGAGGAAGGTCAGCCCTGTCACGAAGATAGGACGGGGCCCAAAGCGTTCGACTAATCGCCCGGCAGGAACGCCCGACAAAATCGCAACTGTCGGCCCTACAGCCATTGCGAGTCCCACTTGCCCGGCGTCTAGCTCCAGGCCACGACTCAAGTAAAACGGCGGGATCACGGTAAATGACATCATGATCAGCGACGCCAGGAAGGCAGTGATCAGACCCGGGTAGACGCGAACCCGGGCAAGCAGTGCGAAGTCAACGAGCGGAGTGGACGCCCTTCTTTCGACCAGGACGAACAGCACCAGGAACAACACTCCCGCTAGGGCCAAAACCGCTGTCCCGACCGCCCCGAATGGACGCAGCGTGAGCCCAACCGAGTAGCAGACCAGTGCGAGGGCAAGAATCAACAACCCCAGCAGGTCGGAGTGAAGAGCGAGCCCAGTGCCTCCCTTCCTGGTGGGTAGTGCCCACCAGGCAAGAATCAGGGCAACCCCGCCAAGTGGGATCAGAACGAAGAAAACCCACCGCCACCCAAAGGCAGCTGCGAGCACCCCGCCGGCCGCTGGCCCTAAGGCCCAGCCCGCTGCCATGGAAGAGCCGATGATCCCCATGGTCCGCCCAACACGGTCAGCCGGGACACTTTGCCTGACAAGAGCGACAGGCAGGGCGGTCATGGCTGCGCCACCTACCCCCATTAGGCCACGCGCTGTGGCAAGGGTCAGGAGCGTTGGCGCAAACCCGGCAAGTAGCGCACCTAGAAGGAAAATCGCGATTCCGACCAGCAGAACCTTCACGCGACCGAGTGAATCCGCCACGCGACCTGCGGGAACCATCAGCAGCGAACTCACAAGAAGGTAGGACAGGGAAACCCATTGGGTCTGCGATACCGACGACTGGAAGGTGTCTGAAATGAGAGGCTGAGCGACGTTTGGAATGCTCATCCCAAGCGCGGCGACAATGGTGACCGCGACCAGGGATCCGACAGCTAAACCGCTGCTCGGGGGTCTGGGGGAGGTTGATATTGGGACACTCGCGCCACCCTAACAGGCTCTGCAACCCGGGCGGCTTGGCGGACAGGGAAGCATCGCCCCGGAGCCGCGACTCGCAGGACACAGACCCCTTGACGCTTTGGCTGCGAGTTGTAGCTGCAAAGCCGGCGCAAACAGCCCCTTCCCGAGCTACAACCCGCAGCCAAACGGTACTAACGAACAGTGAGAGAGTGTCGGGTCTACGGCTCCCCTACAGACTGTTTAGTGAGCAAATACTGGCTGTTTAGTGAGCAAATACTGGGCAAGCTGAGTAGCCCCGCGGGAGATGGCAGGCTAATCTTTCCTAGTGGGCCCCGATAGCCCAACTGGCAGAGGCGGTCGACTCAAAATCGGCATGTTGTGAGTTCGAATCTCACTCGGGGTACTAGCGATGCAGGCCGGGGCAGGTTGCGCCCCGGCTTGTTTCTGTTTGTCTGCTGTTTCCCGCAGCCGCACACCACGCCTCAACCCGCGGCCGAACGGGACATGTCTGCTTTGGCTGCGGGTTGTAGCCCCAGAACCAACCCCAAGAGCCGGGAAACCGGCTACAACCCGCAGCCAAAGCGGGGAAAGAGAGGGCGGCTGGTAGGACCCGGTGGTCCTACCAGCCGCCCTAGGCCTCCTAGTGATGTGCGGCCCTCTAATAACTAGGCGATGGACGCCTGGTAAATGGACTCGATCGACTCATCGAGTGTCTTGTCAAACTCCTCGTCACTCTGCTGGGCCGTTAGCCCCTCAAGGAGCGCACGACTGAAGCTGGCGATCAGCCCAGGGTTCAGTGCCAGTAGCTCATTGGCCTTTTCGCGGCTGTGTCCACCAGAGAGCGCAACCACGCGCGACACGTTGGGGTTATCCACCAGTTCGGTGTAGAAACCTTCCTTGGTGGGGATGGTCAGCTTAAGAGCGACTTTCTTGTCTCCTAGCTTCCCCAGCGCCTCTAGCAGAGCAGCTTTCAAAAGGTCCTCGGCCTCAGCCTTATCCGGGGCATTGATGGACACCTCGGGCTCAACGATTGGCATGAGCCCCGCGGCTAGGACTTCGTCCGCCACGTCGAATTGCTGGTCTACGACCTTCTGAATCCCCTCTTTGTTCGCGGAGTGGATCACGGAGCGTTCCTTTGTGCCAAAGACACCCTTTTTTGCAGCTTCAGCAAGCGTCTCTTTCAGGCCCGCAATCGGCTTCATCAACTGAACGCCGTCCGCTTCTTCCTCAAGCCCTTTATCAATCTTCAAGAAAGGCAGAATCTGTTTGCCTTCCCAAAGGTATTCAGCGACGGGCTTGCCATCGACGTCCCGCTGCAGCGTGCCCTCAAACAGAATCGCTCCCAGGATTCGGTCGCCATCCATCGAGGGGCTCGCAATAATCCTGCTACGTGCCGCGTGGATGAGGTCGAACATTTCGTCCTCGCTGTCGTACTCCGTCTCTTCGATGCCGTACTGACGCAGGGCACGAGGCGTCGAACCCCCACTCTGGTCCAGGGCCGCAATAAAGCCCTGCCCCTCTTCGAAGCGCTTTTCCTTCTCTGATGTAGTCATCGTTTCTCCTTGTGTTTCCATAGGCCAGTTGGCCACTGCTTACCGCCCAATCTACGCCCTGCCTGCGGACACAACTCGGGTCGGTCAACAGGGCACCAGTTTTCGGCCGCACACTGAGACGCTCCGTGGCCGGCCGAGGAGAGTCTCCACGCGGGCCCAGAAAATACGGGGAAGACTACATCCCTAGGGGTCTATTACGTCTTTTGCCTTTCCAGCTAGCTCGGTCATGGAGTTCTTTTTGGCGCCGGCTCTAGCACCACGGACTTCCTGGTCATTGGCGTCCTTCATCCGAGCGTTCTTGAGCTTTTTCCGGCTTTCAACGAAAGTTTCGGCGCCCTGAACGTTGGCCTTACTAGCCTGCGTTTCCGTCTCATGATGATGTCGCTTGTCCGTGTTGCGGTACTTCAGGTACATGAACGAATAGAAAGCGAAACCGGCGACCAAGAAGATTGCTGCCCAGCCGGCGCTGTCATCGTCACTCGAGTCAGCTAGAACACGAACAGCGAAGAAGGTTAGCTCAGTGAATGTCAACATTTCAGAAACTCGCCATCAGTACAAGAACGAACGCCACGATGCCCGCAAGCTCCACCAGCGCCGATACGCTAATCAGTCGTTTTTGGTTGAGGGGAACAGAACCCATGGTCTCGCCGGTGCGAGCGTTGACTGCGACGTAGTGCAGCATGTCCTTGCCCCCCTTTTTGGTTTGGTGATAGCTGTACAGCCACACGGGCAGGTACGCCGAGACCCATCTTTGCCCAACCACCTCAAGGTCCTCCTGATCCCACCGAACGCCACGATCAAAGAACCACGTGGTCTCCCGCGCAGCGTGACGCGCGATGTCCTGAGCTTGCAGCTGCACAAGAGGGGCGATCTGGTCAATGTTCGTGTCGCGTCGTTCGGATGTGAAACCAGACAGATAGTTCGAGTCGTAGACGACCGCGTTCTCCGTGTCGAACGGCATCACCGAGTTAATGATGTTGTTCGTGTTCTTCTTGGTGTCTTGATCGAGACGCTCAGTAGAGGACTCAACGGTTAGGTCGTCGATGTGAAGGTCGAACTTGCGCCAAAGGTCATACAGGTCCGCTTCGTACCGGGTCTCCTTGTTGTCACCGCTGCCCACGGTGTACTTGCGAGTCTGATGCTCTCCCTGACCGGCTAAAGAAACCTTAGCGTTCATGTCTACGACCATGTAGGGGAGGTAGACACCCATGACGTTCTCCGGGTTGAACTCCCTCAAGAACTTTCGGTTTGCAAAAAACCTGCGTGACTTAACGAAGGCCCTAATCTTCGCGACAGCCTCCGCTTTCGGAATCTTGAAGGGCAAAACCATATCCGGGACAGCGCCATTCGGAATCTGCTGATTCATCGAAAGCGTGTTTCGACACCAGTGACATCTGGCCTGCGTCGAATGGTCCGTGTCAATCACGACTTCGGCACCGCACGCACCACACTTGAAGGTGACGACGATGTCCGTCGAGGGAATGATGTCACCCGCGCCCGAGCCCATAACGAACCCCGTGAGCTGGTCGATCTCCGTGTCCAGACCCATCGAAGCGAGTGCCGATTTAGCGTCCCATTCATACCTACAAAAGTTGCAGCGGAGCTTCCCTGTGTTCGGGTTTAGGGAAATATCCGTCGCGCCGCACGTGGGGCACTTACTGAGCCCGTCGACACCCTCAATGTCCGTCTGGATGACGGTCGGGCCATCTTCCACCTGGTCGTCCACCCCAGAAACGGACGCATCGGGGTCGAAAGTCGGTTCTTCCGGTGGGTAACTAGATTCTTCTTCGTAACTGACGCTCTGCTCTTCTACAACGGATCCAACCTCAGACTGCACCGTCTCCCTGGGGACATAGGGAGCCGGCACTGAAGGAGGTGCTGCCAAGGTCGGCGGAGGGGGTGCCGGGGGCGCCCCCTCCGGGACCGTTGCGGGGAGCGTGAACGGATCTTGGGCCGTCACTTTCGTCTCCTCTTATCCGGGCCGTTACAGGCCTAAGATGCTCGCTTTAGCGGCGTCGTAGTCCTGCTGCGTAATCAGTCCCGCGTCAAGCATCGTCTTGAGCTGGGTGAGCCGGGCTACAGGATCGTCACCGCCGCCCTGTGGCTGACCAGCCGGCGGGGCGTAAGGCGAACCTTGCTGAGGCTGTTGGTAGGGAGGCGGAGCGGCCTGCTGCTGGTAAGGAGGCGGAG
>CAYFRQ010000006.1:11960-18138 GCA_964345615.1 uncultured Actinomyces sp.
GCCTGCTGCTGGTAAGGAGGCGGAGTGGCCTGCTGCTGCAGTCCTTGAACTGCGCCACCAGCGGCACCCATCCCCATGCCCAGGAAGGCCATGGAAGCACCACCAGCGCCGGAGGGGTTCTCCCCTGCTGCCTGAATGCCGCGCGCTGCAGCCTGCTGCATGAAGGAGTTCCCGCGTGCCCCACCAAGGGCGTCGGCTTTCTTGACGTCGGACAGGAGCTTCTTGCTGTCCTCGTCGTATTCGATGGCTTGAATCGCGACTTTTTCGATCCGAAGGCCGCGGTCGGAAGTCCACTGGTAGCCCTCTTCTACCGCGGCGGAAAGCGACTGGGCGAATCCAACGGCATCACCCTGGATCCGGGCAATCCGGTTACCCTTGTTCGGGTCGTTTGTGTAGTAGGAGAAAGCTGCTGCCAAAGACCCAACCACTTCGTTGAATAGTTGAGCTGCAGCCGGGTTGTCAAGGTCCGAGAAGTCGAATATCTGGGCATCCGACGTGTAGTACGCGAGTGGCACAAAGCCCTTCACGAACAGGATGGGGTCGACAATCCTGAGGGTGTACGTTCCCCGAGTGATGGCACCAACCTGGGCACCCATGTACGCGTCGTCCCAGTAAATTTCGGATTGGGTCCCGAACCTGTTGTTGGGGATTTCCTTCAGGTTCACGTAGAAGGCCATTTGCTGGCTGCCCGGGATCCCGCCAAACTTGAACCTTTCCCAGGACATTTTCACCGTTGGGGCAAGGAAGCCATCCCCCGCAAAAATCGACTTTGAGTTGGGGTCGTCCGACTGCCAGATGAAGCCACCCGGTTCTGCAACCAGCCCGGTCAGCTCTCCGTTTTGGAAAGTGAGGAGTCCATAGCCCTCTGGGACCAGGATTCGTGACCCGTTTGTGATGATGTTCGGGGAACTCTTCGTGTTGGAGCCGCGGCCCGCAACCCTCCCCACTTTCACTGCCGGGAATAATGCCGCAGATGCAGGCAGGTTAGGCGGAGGAGTTAGATAGTCCTTCCACTGATCAGCGAACATGCCGCCGATTGCGCCACCGAAAGCCTTTATGAAACCCATGGGAACCCCCAGATGATCGTGACCTGTACCACTGTGTCGTGTTGATAATACGACGGCAATAGCCCTGTTGGGGAGCATTTCAGTAAGGTGGACGGTCTTGATGCCCGCTCTGGCACGCGCTATGGACCCGCCTCGGTCTGAGAAACACTCTTCCGCGGCCCCGACGCGTCGCAGCAGGTCAGGCTAGACTCAGCAGGACCTGAAACCCCGAGGGGCTGAACCCGCGAGCTACGCGCCCTGGGGTCGGACGCGAGACGGAGGACTAAGACGTGGAAGCCGAAACACCCAGGGCTCGTCCGTCCTTGAAGCTACATTCAAACTCGGTCGGTCGTGGGGTGGCCGCTAGTCACGAATCAATCCGCGAGTCAAACCTTGCGCTGGTCGCCGCAGGACTATTGCGTTCCGGGGGCGGCCAAAGCCGCGCAGATCTTGCAGACGCCACCGGGCTCACCAAGGCCACGGTCTCCCGTCTAGTGAAGGAACTGATCGAGCTTGGTTTCGCGGTAGAGGGAGAGACAACGCCGAGCAACACAGCTGGGCGTCCAGCGACTCCGCTCCACCTAGCTGAAGGCAGCCTGGTCGGGGTCGGCGTTGAGATCAACACCGACAGGATTGACGGTGCAGCAGTGGACGTCTCGGGGTCCGTCGCCCGGGGCTTCCAGCTGAGGGGTGACTTCTCTGTGCTCCCCGCAGCAGAAACCCTAAAGCTTGGCGCCACCGCCACAGCGGAGCTTCTGGAAGGCCTGGATCGCGGTGGAGCCCGAGTCCTAGGCGTCTGCCTTTCTGTCCCCGGGCTCATAGATGGGCAGGCGCGTCGCGTTGTTTACGCGCCCAACCTTCTGTGGCACGACGTTGATCCCGGGCAGGCGTTTTCCAAGGTTCTCAAGGATGTCCCCTGGTTTCTTGACAACGACGCGAACTCGCAGGCCACAGCCACCAGCGCGGGGGGTCTCCCCTCTTCGTTCTTATACCTGACCGGTGACACGGGAATCGGCGGCGCGCTTGTGAGAGACGGAAGGGTGGTACGAGGACCAAGGGGATTCGCAGGTGAGATCGGCCACACCACCATCGAACCGGACGGTCCCCTCTGCCACTGCGGTTCAAGAGGGTGCCTGGAACGTTACGCCGGCAAACGAGCAATCCTGGAGGCTGCGGGACTCGCCGCAGATGCACCCCCGGGAGCCTTACTTGAGCTACTGAACACAGAAGACCCGAAAGCCATCGCCGCTGCGAAACGAGCCGGTTGGGCTCTCGGCATTGCCCTCTCGAACGCCGTCAACCTGCTGGACGTGGAATCGGTGGTCCTAGGGACGTCACTGGCGCCCCTACTCCCCTTGCTAGAGCCCGAAGCGCGAAAGCAGCTTAAGATGCGAGTTATTGGAGAACGCGGCAAGAGCGTCGAGCTTCTGCCCGCTCCCATCAGAGAACTCCCCGCCTCGGTCGGCGGAGCACTGCACGCCTTGGAAAAGGGACTCCAAGACCTCCTCTAGAGAACAACGAGCCTTGACACGCCCCGTTTAGCCTATTAGTTTTGATGTACAATAATCCATAGCTGCAAGGCCGCGAAAGGGCACAACATGACACGTCAGCCAAAACCAAGCGACAAGTTTACTTTCGGACTATGGACGGTCGGCTGGAATGCCGTCGATCCCTTCGGGACCTCGACGCGCCCCACCCTGGAACCGTGGGTGGCGACCGAGAAGTTAGCGGAGCTCGGAGCCTACGGCATCACGTTCCACGACAACGACGTCTACCCCTTCGATGCCTCGGACGCAGAGCGCGAAGAGCGTCTGTTGAAGGTGCGCGATGCTGCAGAGCGATCGGGTCTCAAGATCCCGATGATCACCACGAACACTTTTACCCACCCGGTGTTCAAGGACGGTGGGCTTACCAACAACGATCGCGAAATCCGCCGCTTTGGGCTTCGAAAGGTCCTGCGAAACGTTGACCTCGCAGCAGAAATCGGCGCAGACACGTTCGTGATGTGGGGCGGGCGCGAAGGGACCGACTACGACTCCTCAAAAAACCTGAACGCTGCCTTTGACCGCTACAAAGAAGGCCTGGACACCGTTGCCGGGTACATCAAGGACCAGGGCTATGACCTCCGTGTCGCCATCGAACCCAAACCCAACGAACCCCGCGGGGACATCTTCCTGCCCACCATCGGCCACGCTCTGGGGCTCATCGCTGAGCTTGAGAACGGCGACATCGTTGGCTTGAACCCCGAGGTCGGCCACGAGCAGATGGCAAACCTGAACTTCACGCACGGGATCGCGCAAGCCCTCAACGCGGGAAAGCTGTTCCACATTGACCTCAATGGGCAAAGTGGAGTCAAGTACGACCAAGATAAGGTCTTCGGACACGGCGACCTTGCTTCTGCATTCTTCACTGTGGACCTGCTCGAAAACGGAGCGCCAGGGCAGCCCGACGCTCCCCGGTACCAGGGACCGCGTCACTTCGACTACAAGCCGGCACGGACCGAAGGTCCGGAGGGAGTCTGGGAAACGGCTGCTGCGAACATGGAGATGTACCTGATGCTCAAAGAGAAGGCGAAGGCT
Source organism: uncultured Actinomyces sp. (assembly GCA_964345615.1). GTDB lineage: Bacteria > Actinomycetota > Actinomycetes > Actinomycetales > Actinomycetaceae > Scrofimicrobium. The sequence continues at coordinate 15,586 of CAYFRQ010000006.1, forward strand.
TTCCGTGAGGATCCGGCCACTCAGGAACTGATGGAGGCTGCGAAGGTCGCGGAACTTGCAGAGCCTACGCTTGCCCCCGGCGAATCGGTAGCGGACCTGATCGCGGACCGCGCCAGCTTCGAGGACTTCGATGCCGACGCCGCAGGTGCTAGAGAAACCCACTACGTGGAGCTATACCAGCAAGCCATGCGCCACCTGATCGGTTGAGCAGGAAGAGGGCGGGCCAGAAATGACAGTGCCAAAGTACGTTGCCGGGGTCGACTCATCAACTCAGTCGTGCAAGGTCGTAATCATGGACCCGGAAAGCGGGAAGGTCGTTCGTGAGGGAAGAGCGACGCACCCGGACGGGACAGAAGTCGACCCGGAGGCTTGGTGGGACGCGTTCCTAGAAGCGGTGTCCGCCGCGGGCGGTCTAGATGACGTCGCAGCTCTCTCCGTGAGCGGGCAGCAGCACGGCTTGGTCTGCCTCGACGAGGTGGGTGAAGTCATCCGCCCGGCGCTCCTCTGGAACGACACGCGTTCTGCTAAGGCTGCCGAACAGCTGATCGACGAGCTCGGAGACGGGGACCGGACCCTTGGTCGCAAGCGGTGGGCGGACCTCACCGGGTCGGTGCCCGTCGCTTCGATCACCGCTACGAAACTCCGGTGGCTTGCGGACAACGAGCCAGAAAATGCAAAGCGGATTGCGGCCATCTGCCTCCCCCATGACTGGCTCACCTGGAAAATCGCTGGAAAAGGCGAGCTAAACGCACTGGCGACGGACAGGTCGGACGCCTCCGGCACCGGCTACGTGAGCAGGACGGAACCAAAGTACCTGCGCGACCTACTGGCCCTATCGTTGCGGCGCAATGACGCCGATAACATTGTGCTTCCCAGAATCCTGGAGCCCTGGGAAACCGCCGGAACCGGCGACGCGGACCGAGGGTGGTCGCACGTAACCCTTGGGCCTGGCGCCGGTGACAACGCGGGCGCAGCACTGGGCGCGCACCTGATCGCTGGGCAGGCACTGCTCTCACTGGGAACGTCCGGTGTCGTGTCAGTGGTCTCTGCCGAGCCAACATTTGACAAGAGCGGAGCCGTCGACTGTTTCGCCGACGCCACCGGTCAGTGGCTACTCCTGGCAGTGACGCTCAACGCGTCCAGGATCCTCGACGCCATCTGCAATGTCGTGGGGGCCAGCTACGACGAGCTTGATGAGCTTGCACTATCCGTCCCGGATGCTGCAGGCCTGGTTTTGGAACCGTACTTCGAAGGTGAGCGAACACCGAACCTTCCGGACGCAACCGCAACTCTTCGCGGCATGACGCTTGCGAACTCTGACCGTGCCCACGTTGCCCGTGCCGGCGTCGAAGGTCTGCTGCGGCTGATGCGAGGCGCGCTGGACTCGATCCGAGACCTTGGGGTCCCGGTCGACACCGTGTACCTAATCGGTGGCGGCGCCAAATCGGAAGCAGTCCAGGCACTGGCTAGCGAATTCCTTGACGCGAAGGTCCAGGTCCTGCCCGGTGCAGAATACGTCGCCCTTGGCGCCGCGCGTCAGGCCGCTAAGGTGCTGGAAGCAAGCGCCGACTAGCACCCGAACCAGAGCAAACAGAGGAGCCGGACCAGCCTCTAGGTTGGTCCGGCTCCTCTGCTAGCTGCTACTAGGCGTCTAGGTCCTGCTCAATCAGGGCTGCGATGGCCTCGACGGCCTCGGGGTTGTCGGACTCAACGACGATTTCCGCCCCCTTTTCGGCGCCCAGAGTCATGATCATCATCGAGGACGCTGCGTCCACCGCGTCGTCCTCGTCATCTCCGACCAGGCGTAGAGTAATCTCGTCATCGTAGTCTGCTGCCGCGTTCGCGACGAGTGTCGCGGGACGTGCGTGCAGGCCGACTGCCGAGCCGACCACTGCGTTCTTGCTTGCCATCTTGTTCTCCTTCGTGCGGGTTTGATTATCAGGTTAGCGTTCTGTTTTCAGATTCGTGCCGGGTTCGCAGTGATGCTTACTCATCGTCATCCGTCTTCTCCTGCAAGACTGCCAGGGCCTTCTGCTTCGCTTCGGCCGGGGACAGGCCGCTCAGAGCTGCTTCCGCGGCCCTAACACACTGGTCTTTCGTTACCTGACCAAGCTGAACGCCAACAGCAGGCGCGGCAGCGGGGGCCATGGAAAGAGACGTGATGCCGAGCCCAGTCAGGACGCAAGCCAGGACCGGGTCAGCTGCGGCTTCACCGCACACGCCAACCGGCTTCCCAGCCTTCTGCCCCGCAGAAGCCGCGTTCGCGATCAGGTGCAGAACCGCAGGCTGCCACGGGTCAGTCAAGTGCGCTAGGCCCGGCGCCATGCGGTCGGCCGCCATCGTGTACTGGGTGAGGTCATTGGTCCCAATCGACATGAACTCAACCTCTTTCAAAAAGGCGTCGGCGAGAACCGCGACCGAGGGGACCTCGACCATGATGCCAGCCTTTAGCCCGCGGTCTTCCGCTTGCTTCGCGAACCGCTTCGCCTCATCGATCGTTGCGATCATCGGGGCCATTACCCAGACGTCTGACGGCTTTTCATCCGGGAACTC
>CAYFRQ010000006.1:18238-48580 GCA_964345615.1 uncultured Actinomyces sp.
GCCGCCAGGAGTGAGTCAGCTCCGTCCTGAACGTTGGCGAGCAACTGGACTGGCTCGCCTGAGGCAAGCTTTGCCGGGCCCCTCCACCTGCGGATGGCCTCACGACGTTTCGCATCCTGCTTGACCAGCTTCTTAGCCTTCTTCGGCTTCACCCCGGTCGTGACCTTGCCCGTTGTCCCGTCAACCAACACAGACAGGCCTTCGGGAACCGCCGCGTCGAGGCCCGATACGGCAACCACGCAGGGGATGCCAAGCTGTCGAGCAATGATCGCTGTATGGCTGGTCGGACCGCCCTTTTCGGTCACCAGAGCAACGACCTTCTTCGGGTTCAGGAGAGCCGTGTCCGCGGGAGCCAAGTCCTGAGCGAGCAGCGCCACGGGGTGGTCAAGCTCCGGAATCCCGGGCTCTGGCATACCGAGTAGCTCAGCGCTGACCCGGTCCCGGATGTCCTTCAGGTCGGTGGTGCGGTCAGCCATCAGCCCGCCCAGCTTTTCGAAGCGGGCAACGAATGTTGCCATGGTCTCGGCTGTTGCCTTCGGCGCCGTGGCACCTGCGGCGATCAGTTTGTTAGCGGCCCGGATCCATCCGCGGTCCTGTGCAAGGTCCGCCGTCGCGTTCAGGACTTCCGCGGCCTCGCCCTGGCTCGCATTCGCCCTGGCTAGGTAGCGGGAAGCGACAGTGGCAACTGCTGCCGCGAAGTTGTCCTTCTCTGCCTGCCGATCTTCTTCCGGCACTACTTGTTCATCGAGGGTTGGGAGCTCAAACGCGCGTAGCCACGCTGCAGGCGCGTAAGCAATCCCGGGGACGACACCGGTCCCCTCAAGGTGTTGTTTCTTCGCCGTGACCGCTGCGGCTTCATCGCCGACTTTCTCGCTTGCGACCTCGGTCTTCTTGCTATTCATTTTTCATTCCTTTGGCTTGTTAATCGGGCGATGTGCATAGTGAGGTACAGGGTTTCTTCAACGCTAACCGGATGCCCCAAACGTAGCTCAAGTAACATCGCAACACGGACAGCACACTGATGTTCTTCGGGATGAGCATCGAAAATCGCGCTGGAATAAGAGGGACCGAGCTCATCATGCAACCCGGCCTCTTTCACCCGGACGAAGAAGTACCGCAGGTGGGTGATAAACCGCGCTGCAGCCACCCCGGTCGTGTCGATACCGTCGAAAGAGGAGGCGACAACCTGCAGGACCTCACCGATGACGTCGGTCATCTGGTAGGCCGCAGTCATGCCCTCGGTCGCGAACGCTGCGTTAACCAAGTGCAGGGTGACCGAAACCGCCTCGTCCTCAGGAAGCTCCACGTCGATTCGACTGTTGACCATTGCAACGATCTTTCGGGCCACCTCCAGTTCCTTTGGGTAGAGGTGGGCGATGTCTGTTCGGAGTGGATACTCCATTGCCAGGCCTCGCCTGATCCGCACTATCGCAAAACTGAGGTGATCTGCAAGTGGGACTATCAGCCCGGAACGAAGCTCGATCCCCAACTCTCTCCTGGCAATGTCCAGCGCATCCACGGCTAAAGCAATGTGCTCCGGGGGAATGTCGCCAATCAACTCGGCGAGTTCGAAGGGGCTCTGCCCTGCGGTCGGAACAAACGCGCGGACAACCTTTTCGCGGTCGACCGGCTGACCGGCCTTGGCCTGGTATCCCAGGCCCCGACCGGTCAGCACGACCTCACGACCTTGGCCATCAAGAGCAAGGACAACGTTGTTGTTGAGGACCTTGAGGATCTTCATCGGTTCACCCTTACTCTCAATGCCAACCTAGCCCCGTAGCTGGGCCTTACTCGCCGTCGTCCAGCGCGGCGCCGTTCGAGGCGATGATGTCCTTGTACCAGTCGAATGACTTTTTCTTGTACCGGTCCAAGGTCCCCTCACCATCGTCGTTCCGGTCGACATAGATAAACCCGTAGCGCTTGCTCAGCTGCGCGGTTGAGGCCGACACCAAATCAATGGGTCCCCAGGACGTGTAGCCAAGTAGGTCTACGCCGTCCTTCACCGCTTCCCTGGCTTGCACCAAGTGGTCGTTCATGTACTTGATCCGGTAGTCATCGATGACCGTGGGCACGCCCTCAACCTCAACCAGTTCATCGACGGCGCCGAGGCCGTTCTCCACGATGAAGAGCGGTTTACCCCAGCGTTCCCAGTAGGTGTTGAGGATGATGCGGAGGCCCTGGGGGTCGATCTGCCAGCCCCACTCTGACTCGGGGAGCGTCGGGTTCGGCACCCCACCCATGATGTTGCCCTGCCCGGGCTCCACGGACGGATCGGCGGTCTCGCAGAGGCTCATGTAGTAGCTGAACGACACGAAGTCGACCGTGTTCAGCAGGTCTTCCATGTCTTGGTCCGTGATCTCCAGTTCCACACCAAGCTCGCTCAGTTTCCGCTTGAAGTACCCCGGGTACTCCCCGCGAGTGTGAACGTCACCGAAGGCAAGGTTGCTCCACTGCGCTTCCATGGCAGCAACAGCATCGTCCGGAGATGGTGTCAGCTGGTAGATCGGAGCAGCAATGATCATGCAGCCAACCATCAGGTCCGGGTTGATCTCATGGGCTAGACGTGTGACACGGGCCGACGCAACGAGCTCGTGGTGCATCGCCTGGTAGAGATCCTTAGCCGAGAGCTCTTCCTTTGGAGTCCAGATCCCACCCGAAAGCAGTGGGTGGTGGAGCATCGCGTTGATCTCGTTGAACGTGAGCCAATACTTCACCCTGTCGCCGAAGCGTTCGAAAAGAACTTTTGCGTAGCGTTCGTAGAGACCGATCATCTTCCGCGAAGCCCAGCCGTCGTACTTCTTTGCCAAGTTGAGTGGCGTTTCGTAGTGGCTGATTGTCACCAGGGGCTCAATGCCGTGGGCAAGCAGTTCGTTGATGAGGTTGTCGTAGAACTGCAGACCCTCTTCGTTCGGCTCTTCCTCTTCTCCTGTTGGGAAGATGCGGCTCCAGGCAATCGAGAAGCGGTAGACCTTGAAACCCATTTCCGCGAACAGGGCGACGTCTTCCTTGTAGCGGTGGTAGTGATCGATCCCCACCAGCTTTAGGTTGTCCTCTGTGGGCTCTTCGGTCGGAGGGGACATGACGCCATGGGGCATCACGTCCTGGATGGATAGGCCCTTACCACCTTCGTTGTAGGCGCCTTCCAACTGGTTTGCAGCCGTAGCGCCGCCCCAAAGGAATCCTTCTTTGAATGTGTCTTTCATGATTTCCTTCTCCTAGACCGTTACGACCATGGTGGATGAACCCTGCGTGACCTCGGCTGGGTCCGCTGTGACCACGTCGGACAACTTTTTCGCGTTCGTGATGACGACGACCGTTGTGGTGTCGAACCCTTCCTTCTGGACCGCGTCCAGGTCGACAACCGCAAGGGTGTCGCCCTTCTTCACCATCTGACCCTTTTCAACCTTGGGTTCGAAGTGCTTGCCGTCAAGCTGCACGGTGTCGAGGCCAATGTGGACAAGAACTTCGACACCGTCGTCCGACTTGAGCCCGAAGGCGTGGCCGGACTTCATCGCAACAGCGACTTTGCCGCTGACCGGCGAAACAAACGTGCCGCTACTGGGGATGATCCCATAGCCGGGACCCATCGCGCCGGACGCAAACACCTTGTCATTGACCTCGGAAAGAGGGATCGTCTTGCCTGCGACAGGAGCACCAATATCCTCGATCACTCCACCTTCCGCATCTAGCGCCTTGACCGTGTCCTGTTCGGAATCAGTCTCCGGAACAGCGGTAGCTTCCTGCTCTTTTTCGCGGTCCACGAAGAAGAAAGTGAGCAGGAAGGCCACGACCATTGCGACAACAGTGCCGATGATCATGAACGTGAAGTTCCCATGGCTTAGGAAGGCAGGGTATGCCAGGAGCGACGGGAACACGAAGGCGTTACTGGCTAGCTCGCCGATGCCGATAATTGCGCCGCCGATTGCGCCGCCAACGATTCCGAAGTAGAAGGGGAGCTTGAGGGGCAGGTTCACGCCGTAGATCGCGGGCTCGGTGATCCCAGCCAGGAAGCCGGAGACTGCTGCGGGCCCAGCGACCTCACGACGCTTCGCCGAGCGAGACCGGATGAAGACCGCAAGTGTCGCGGCAGCTTGCGCCAGGACAGCAGCCATAAGGGGCGGGGCAAGCAGTGTAATGCCGGTAGTCGCAAGGTCGTTGAGCATAACGGGGATGAACGCCCAGTGCATGCCGAACATGACGAAGACCTGCCACAGGCCACCCATGATCGCGCCACCCAACCACGGCAGGGTCGTCATCAGGAACGCGATGCCGTCGGATAGCCACTGGGCAATGATCGTCGTGACCGGGCCGACGGTCATCAGGGTCAGCGGAACCATGATGAAAACCGTGAGTAATGGCGTGGTGAAGTTGCGTAGCCAGTGCGGAAGGAACTTGTTGAGGAAGCGTTCCACGTATCCCTGAGCCCAAACGGCAACAATGATGGGGATGACGGAAGAGGTGTAGCTCATGATGACGACCGGGATGCCCATGAAGGTCACCGCCTGCTCGAGTTCAGTGAGCGCGCCAATGCTTGGGTACACGAGTGCCGCGGCGATTGCCATCGCAGTGAACTGGTTGGCCTTGAACCTGCGGGCCGCCGTGATCGCTAGGAAAATCGGCAGGAAGTAGAAGAAGGCATCGGATGAAGCATTCAGGATCGTGTAGGTCGTGCTCTCATCGCTCAGCCACCCAAACTGCACGACTAGAACCAGGATCGCCTTGAACAACCCCAGGCCAGCCATGGGCCAAAGGAGGGGTGAGAACAGGCTTGAGATCAGCTGGATGAAGCGGTCGAAGATGTTGCCTTTTTCGCCTTCGTCGTCACCATCACTGCTCGTGTCTGAGACCAGCTTCGACATCTTTCCGATCTGTTCGAAGACCAGCGGGACGTCGTTCCCGATCACGATTTGGTATTGGCCTCCCGCCTCGACCGTCGTGACGACTCCGGGGAGCTCCTGTATCGCCGTGGTGTGAACCTTGTCCATGTCTTTGATCTTCAGCCGCAACCGGGTCGCGCAGTGAGTCATAGTGCTGACGTTGGATTCACCGCCAACTTCTTTGAGAATCTGACCAGCTAGTTGCTGGTAGTCCACTTTCGCCATTTCGAGTCCTCCCTGACCGTTTACCGATTTAAAACAAAAAAGACCCGAACGCCATCCTTGCGTTCAGGTCTTGCCCCCCGAAGGGGTTACAATCCGTGGCTGGTTTCCCAACTACCTTGACCGTAACAGTGCGGCAAAGCTTGGGCAAGCACTTTTCCCTGCTGGGTCCTGTCTCACGTTTCCGCTGCGTTAACCAGAATCACGCGCACCGACACCATCCAGTGGAGATGAGCACGTACCTGGGGTACTAAGCACGGACCTCGGGAGACCTCCCCAAGTACGTTCAAGCACCCGAACTACGTTCTTAGCCCAGAAACAAGCAACTCCAACGGACGGCCGAGGACAAGCAGGTACCTGGGGTACTAAGCACGGACCTCGGGAGACCTCCCCAAACGGGAACACATTTGACGCCTGCTCGGCCGGCCATGCCCGGCTACACGTCTTTTTTGACGGCAAACAAAAACCCTCGCGCTCCACAAGGGAACGCGAGGGCTTCGTTGAAGATCTTGGCACACGCCACATGGCTTGGCGGAGACGCCAAGCAGGACGCTGCGGGCTACTTGGCCTGGTCTGCGCGGAGGGAGTCCCGGATCTCAGTAAGCAGAGCAACCTCGGGAGAGACTTCCTCTGCCTCTTCCTCTTTATCGATGTCGAGGACTTGCTCCTTCTTTTCAGCGAGCTTGTTCAGGGGGAGGACAACCGCGAAGTAGAGGGCCAGGGCAACAATCAGGAAGTTGAACAGCGCCGTCAGGATCGCACCTGGTTGAACGATGGCTGGGTCGCCAAACAGGCCGATCTCAAACTGCAGAACGTTGTCAAACGAGGGCTGGCCGAACAGGGCGCCGATCAGCGGGCTCAGGAACTTGTCCACCAGGGCATTGACAACCTCCCCGAAGGCGGCGCCAATGACGACACCAACCGCAAGGTCGACCGCGTTGCCGCGGGCGATGAATTCCCGGAAGCCCGCGAACATTCCCGTCGTTTTCTTCAGGGTGTCCTTCACACCAGAGGTTTTGCTACTCAACTTGCACCGTGCTTTCATCTTTACGTTAATGTCTTCTGACCGAGCCAGGATACGCGACGCGCGTCGCGCTGCTTAGCCAGCGTACCGGGCAGGTCGCGTCGGCGCGGACGCGCGGCACGTTTGAGAGGTCCAACGCCTTTGCGTAGGCTCAGGGAGATGGGCGCGGATCAGCCGCGCGCAAAGCCGAAGCAAGGAGTCAAAGTCCTATGGCAGAACTGAAAGATAACGGTCCCGGCCCCTACGTCGTGGACATTGAGGAACTCACCCTGGAGAACGACACGTTCCGCACAGCGGTGTGGACGGGGACGCACCTGCAGATGACGGTCATGTCTATCCCTGTTGGTGGCGACATCGGTAAAGAAGTCCACCACAAAGAGGACCAGTTCCTGCGGATTGAGCAGGGACGCGGACTCGTTCAGATGGGCCCAACCGAAGACGAAGTCACCTTCGAAGCTGAAGTCGGGGACGACTGGGCCGTGCTGGTTCCCGTTGGTGTCTGGCACAACATCACCAACGTCGGTGACGAACCGATGAAGGTCTACTCGATCTACGGTCCCCCGCACCACGCGTTTGGGACTGTCCACCAGACGCAAGCTGACGACGTCGACTAGGCCAACAGCTCGGTCCTAACGAGGACTGACTGAGTACTAACAAAAGAAGTGGGGCGGCCCCAGGCCGCCCCACTTTTTATCTCTTGAGCCGCTTTCCGCTAGGCATGCGTTACTGGGTGTAGACGTCCAGGTGGTTGCCGGATGTGCCGCGGTCGTAGATCTTGCCGGGAGCCCCGAACGGTGTCGCGTAGACCGTGCCCATGGGGGCCGAGCCCGCCAACACGATGTAGCCATCTCCGTCAGAGACGAAGCCGCTACCGTTCACGTGGCGGCCAGGAATCCTAAGCCCGCCACCGGGCAGGACCTGCTGTGAGTAGTACGTGAACTTGTACCCACCCCACATGATGACTCCCTGGAACTGGAGGTCCCTTAGCCCATACTGTCCGGTGGTCGTGAGGTTGCTGTTCACGCTGGCACGGCTTGCGCCTTCCGGATCGGAAGAAGTGTCGATTGGCTCAGGTTCTGGTTCTGGTTCTGGTTCCGTCGCAGAGGGAAGTTCGACCTTAGTTCCGCGGTGGATTACGCGGTCGGTTGCTTCCTTCACGACCCTTGAGACGACCTGGGGGGCCTCGGTCTCAGAATAAGAAGAGGTGTAAACATACTTCAGGCCGCTGGACCCGGGTTCTTTCTCGACTTCAACGTCAGCGGGGAGGTCAGAGTCCTCAACAATCTGCGTCTCGTAAGGGATCTCCACGACGGACGCCAACCTCAGATCGTTGCCCGCGGAGACAGTCGTGTTAGAAGTTGGCGCTGCGACCGCGACCAGCGCGGGAACTGCGAGTGCCAATGCGAGCGCGCCGCCAAGCAGCGCCCCGGCTTTCGCCTTCTTCATCTCGGTGTCTGCCATCGTTTCCTTTCAAGCCTGAAGTCTCAAGCCTGAAGTCGAGGCTAACGCAGAAAGACGGCCGAACGCCACGGGTTCGGGACTAAATGCGCGCTAAACCTCAAATCTGGCAAGGCCTGGCGAAACAGAGCGAAAAAGCCTCAGCCGAAGGTTGAAAGAGGTCTCAACCGAAGGTTTAAACAAGCCTCAACCTGAGCTCTAAGTAAGTCTCAAGTAGAACTTGAAACCACAGCTTGCGCGACGCCTGAAAGCATCAGCCGACTAGGTTATTGAAAGCAATCCAGCTAGAGCTTTAGCTAGCTCCGGGGCTACAGCTTGAAGTTTGAAACCGTAACCAGTTCTTCGGGCCCACCGCTCAGGGTGTGGACACGGATTGAGTTAGAGCTCTTCTGAACTCCTGGCGGCATTCCGGCAACGATCACCAGTTTCTCGCCGCCCTCGACGATTCGCGCGGCCCTAGCCACCTGATCCACCTGGTTCACCATGTCGTCAGTGTGCTGGACCGTCGGGAGCTTATAGGACTCAACGCCCCAAGACAGCGCCAGCTGTCTACGGGTCTCTTCAAGCGGCGTGAACGAAATCTGTGGGATGGGACTGCGCATCCGCGACATCTGGCGGGCAGTGTTGCCAGACAGGGTGAAAGTCACTAAGTAGCGAGCATCCAAAACCTCAGCCAACGAGGCTGCAGCCTGACAGATAACACCCGATTGGTCCGCACGGAACTCACCTAGCGGCGCAATCCGGTCCAAACCGTTTTCCTCAGTGTTCTCAATAATCCGCGCCATTGTCCGCACTGCCTGAATCGGGAATGCCCCGACCGAGGTCTCACCCGACAGCATCACGGCGTCCGCTCCGTCCAAGATCGCGTTCGCGCAGTCTGACGCTTCTGCCCTGGTCGGGCGCGGGCTCTTGATCATTGAATCCATGACCTGAGTCGCAACGATCACCGGCTTGGCGGCACGCCGAGCCATTTCAATCGCTTCCTTCTGGACCAGGGGCACCTGCTCCAGGGGCATCTCAACGCCAAGGTCACCGCGCGCAACCATAATGCCGTCAAAAGCTTTTACGATTTCAGCCAGGTTCTCAACAGCCTGAGGCTTCTCGATCTTCGCAATGACGGGAATGAAACGTCCCTCTTCGATCATGATGCCGCGCACGTCGTTCACGTCACTGGCGTCACGCACGAACGACAGCGCCACGAAGTCAGCCCCGTGACGGAGCGCCCACCGCAAGTCTTCCCTGTCCTTTTCCGATAGCGCGGGAACAGAGACCGCAACACCTGGCAGGTTGAGACCCTTATGGTCTGAAACCTCTCCTGGAACCTCAACCCTGGTCGTGACATCCGTGTCAGTCACCGAGACAACCCGAAGACCGACGTTCCCATCGTCTATCAGCAGGCGGTCCCCTGGGCTGCAGTCCGAAGGCAAGCCCTTGAAGGTCGTGCCCACCATCTCTTTGGTCCCCGGGACATCCCGGGTGGTGATCACAAACTTCTCACCCTCTTCAAGCATCTGTGGGCCGTCCTCGAAAGTCTCGAGACGAATCTTCGGACCCTGCAGGTCCACCAGGACAGCAATGGCGCGACCGGAGTTGTCTGCCGCGCGGCGGACGCGGCGGATCACCTTCTCGTGCTGCTCAGCAACCCCGTGACTCCGGTTGATCCGTGCAACGTCCATTCCTGCGTCAACAAGGGCCTGGATTTTTTCCGATGACTCAGTTGCCGGACCGATGGTGCAGACAATCTTTGCTCGACGCATAAACTCACTCCAACTTTGGTGGCTGCCAGCAGGCGCCTAGAAGGTTCCTGTGCCAAACCCTATCGCTTTTGAGCGAGCCGTCCCAGATTATCGGGACGCGCGGCCAGCCCAAGCTAAGTTTCCGAGGTCCCCTCAGATCCGTCTTGATCGGCGTCCCGTCCCCTCTGGGACGCGGGCACCGCCGCGGTCACAACCTGGGGCTTCTGGTCATCCTTACGATCGTGCTTTTCGAGGTACTTCTGTACCTCAGCAGGACTGACGGTGCTGGGGGCATCCACAGCCTGTGCCACGAAGAAGACGACGATCCCAATGAGGATGACCACGAGCGCCGTAAACATGTTCACCCGCAGACCCAAGATTCGGTCCGGCGTGTCGAGTCGCCAAGTCTCCAGGATGACCCTTCCCGTGCCGTACATGATCAGGTAGAGAGCCATCACTTGCCCCGACTTGAAACGGACACGCGAGTCTAGGAAAACCAGCAGTAACGCCATGGTTAGGTTCCAGATGATCTCATACAAGAACAGCGGTTGAACCAGTGTTCCTGGCTCGATTCCGAAGGCAACCAGGTAAGAGTCCTTGATTTCTAGTCCCCAGGCGTAGTCTGTGGGACCCCCGAAGAGTTCCTGGTTGAAATAGTTACCCAAACGACCGATGGCTTGCGCGACCAGAAGCCCCGGTGCGACCGAGTCCGCGAACGGCCCAATCCTCTGCCCAGCCAGGCGAAGGCCAATGATTGCGCCGATCGTTCCGAACGCGATCGCGCCGAACACCGCCATGCCGCCTTCCCACACCCTGAAGACCGCCCAGGGATCCATGCCCTCGCCAAAATAGTCTCCGGGGTGCGTCAGAACGTGATAGACCCTGGCACCGACCAACCCCATGGGGATAGCCCAGAACATCGCGTCCAGGGCGACGTCGCCGTTGCCGCCACGCCTTGTGTAACGAACGTAAGTGATCCAGCCTCCGACGAACATGGCCAGCACCATGGTGAGCGCGTAAATGTGGATCGTGAAAGGCCCCAGGCCAAAGTTGCTAATGGGCGGAGACGGGATTGAAGCGACTGTCATCGACCGCTCCACCTGCCAGCGACCCCGGTCGCCAGTTCGCTAGCCTTAACGCCCATCGCGACCTTTGCCTGCTCCCAGGGCAGGTCGAGCAGCGGGCGAACCAGTGCACTCCCAATGATGACCCCGTTCGCGAACGAGGCGACCTCGCGAGCCTGCGCGCCCGTCGACACCCCGATTCCGACGCAGACGACCTGGGCACCAGCGTCGTAGGTCCGTTCCGCCAGGGTTTTCGCCGAGGTGTCCAAAGTAGCGCGAGCGCCCGTGACACCCATGGTGGAAGCAGCGTAGACCCACCCGTTCGAAGCCTCACTGATGAGCCTCAACCTGTGCGGCGAAGAAGACGGTGCGGAAAGGAACACCCGTTCAAGCCCCAGCTCGTCCGACGCCGCAATCCACTCCCCCGCTTCCTCGGGCGGCAGATCTGGTGTGATCAGCCCGGCACCACCGGCGGAAGCAAAGTCGCGTGCGAACGCCGCTGTCCCGTACCAGTGCACGGGATTCCAGTAGGTCATCGAGACAACCGATGTCCCGTAGTTGCTGATCTCTTCAGTGGCGCGGAGCAGGTCGGTCAGGTGGGTCCCCCGTTGCAGCGCCAACGTGGTGGCCTCCTGAATGACGGGCCCATCCATTGCGGGGTCAGAGTAGGGAAACCCCAGCTCGATAACGTCAAAACCAGTGTCCACTAGGATCTTTGCTGCGGTGACGGAACGCTCAACAGAAGGAAAGCCAAGGGGCAAGTACCCTAGCAGAGCAGCGTCCCCGCGACTGTTGGCCTGTTCGATCGCGGTTCTACTGGCGCCCATGCGGTCCCCCCTCGGCGCTTGAGCGCCCTCCTTTTGCGGATGGGTCAATACGGTCAAGCGTCGGTTCACCGAGCCCGAACCACTTAGCGGCCGTCTCCATGTCCTTATCGCCGCGTCCCGAAAGGTTGATCAGAATCATCTGGTCCTCCTTACCTCGGTGTTGCTCCGCCCAGATCAACGCGCCCGCTAGAGCATGCGCGGACTCGATAGCGGGGATGATCCCCTCGGTCCTTGACAGGCGTCTGAAAGCGTCCATTGCCTGCGTGTCAGTGATGGGCACGTAGACGGCCCTGCCGATTTCCGCAAGATGAGCGTGCTCCGGCCCCACTCCGGGATAGTCAAGGCCGGCAGAGATAGAGTGCGAGGGCTTGGTTTGCCCATCACGTTCCTGCAAGACGTACGTTCTTGCTCCGTGAAGGATCCCTATCTGCCCCTCGGTGATCGACGCGGCGTGCTTTCCCGTTTCAACCCCGTCCCCCGCAGCCTCGCAACCTACCAGTTCAACGTCCTTGTCTGGGACGAACGCGGTGAACATGCCAATCGCGTTGGAGCCCCCGCCAACACACGCGAAGACCGCATTCGGAAGCCTGCCTGTCGCCTCTTGGATCTGCTCCTTGGACTCGTCCCCAATAACGCGCTGCAGGTCCCGAACCATGGCTGGGAACGGGTCGGGGCCAGCGGCTGTGCCAAAAATGTAGTTCGTGTCGTAAGCGTTCGTAACCCAGTCCCGGAAGGCCTCGTTGATCGCGTCCTTCAAGGTTTGTGATCCCTGCGTGACCGCAATCACCTCAGCACCTAGAATCTGCATGCGCGCGACATTGAGTGCCTGTCGTTTCGTGTCTTCCAGACCCATGTAGACAGTGCAATCAAGGCCCAACAGAGCTGCCGCGGTCGCGGTCGCAACCCCGTGTTGCCCCGCGCCCGTCTCTGCCACCACCCGCGTCTTCCCAATGCGCTTCGTCAGGAGTGCTTGGCCGAGCACGTTGTTGATCTTGTGGGAGCCAGTGTGGTTCAGGTCCTCACGCTTCAGGAACATCCGAACCCCGGTACCGGCAGCAAAGCGAGGCGCTTCCGTGAGCATCGACGGTCGCCCGGCGTACTGGTCAAGCAGAGTTTCGTACTCTGAGCGGAACCCCGGGTCCGCCCACGCGGCCTGCCACTCTTTGTCCAACTGCTCGACCGCAGCCATCAGCGGTTCGGCAGTGAAACGACCACCGAAAGAGCCAAAGTACCGTTCGTCTCCTGGCATTAGTTATCCCCCAAGGCGCGGCGAGCGCGTTCCTTCCGTTCAGTAAGCAGTGAAGGGTGAGCCCCCGCAGACACCATGTCAGAAACAGCGTCTAGTGGGCCCGCAGACGTGACCAACGCTTCACCCACCAGCACGGCGTCAGCGCCTGCCAGGGCGTAGTCGCGCACGTCGCGGCCCGAGCGCACGCCTGACTCTGCAACAGCTACCGCCTCCGCAGGAATCGCATCTAGCGTCTGTTCAACAGTGGAGCGGTTGACAGAAAGGTCCTTCAGGTTCCTGGCGTTTACGCCGATCAGGTCGGCGCCCGCTTCAAGCGCCTGAAAGACTTCCAGACGCGAGTGGGCCTCAACAAGAGGCGTCATTCCCAGGGACCGGACGCGCTCAATCAGCGAAACTAGGGCCTCCTGCTCCAGCGCGGCGACAATGAGCAGGACAGCGTCTGCGCCGTAGGCACGCGCCTCGTGAACCTGGTAGGGCGTGACGATAAAATCCTTCCGAAGAACAGGAACGTCGACCGCTTGACGAACAGCTCGTAGGTCCGCCAGGGAACCTCCGAAGCGGAGTTCCTCCGTTAGGACAGAGATCATGGCTGCTCCGCCCTCCTCGTAGGCCTGGGCAAGGACCGCGGGGTCCGGGATCGAGCTGAGCGCCCCCTTGGACGGAGAGGATCGCTTGACCTCAGCGATGATCGAAACCGCCCCGGGGCCATCGCGCAGGGCGGAAATAACGTCTTTGGCTGGAGGCGCGTCGGCCGCCATCCTTTTGATTTGGTCAAGGGGGACGCGAGCCTCGCGTTCGGCCAGCTTTTCCCGCACCCCGATAATGATTTCGTCCAGAACCGTCATTTCCGCCTCCTCCCGACGACGCTACGCGTCACCGTGACTCGCAGGCTCGAGCTTCCGAGCTTCGGGCAGGTCGCCCTCATCGAAGCAACTGTGCGTGCCAGTGTGGCAAGCTGGCCCAGTTTGGTTCACGCGTAGCAGAATAGCGTCCCCGTCACAGTCAAGCGAGGCACTGACAAGGTGTTGAACGTTGCCCGAAGTGTCGCCTTTGCGCCAAAGCTCCCCACGTGACCTGGACCAATAGGTGACGCGCCCCTCCCTGAGGGTCCTGGCGAGAGCTTCATCATTCATCCACGCCACCATCAGAACCTGGTCCGTGGTGTCCTCTTGAACCACGGCGCAGATAAGACCGTCACTGTTTCGCTTGAGGCGCGCGGCAAGCTTCGGGTCAAGCAGCGTCATACGGGCTCCTGGACGCGGTACCCCGCGGCGACGAGTGCATCTTTCACCTGCTGGATGCTCACCGTTCCAAAGTGGAAAACCGACGCACCCAGCACCGCGTCCGCACCGGCCTGGGCCCCTTCCACGAAGTGCTCCACGCTCCCCGCGCCGCCCGACGCAATGACCGGGCATGAAGTGACCTCAGCGACCGCCCTGGTGAGGTCCAGATCAAAACCGCCTTTCACTCCGTCCTGGTCAATGGAGTTCACAAGGATCTCCCCCACCCCGGCATCTGTGGCCTGACGGACCCAGGAAAGAGCGTCGGCCCCGGTCGGGGTGCTCCCACCGCGGACCGTCACCTCAAACCCCGAAGGGGTACCCGGGTCGCGACGGGCATCCAATGAAAGGATCACCCTGCCTGACCCAAAACGCGACGCGATCTGCGTGATCAGCCCGGGGTTTTCGAAAGCGGCCGTGCTCAGAGAGACCTTTGCAACCCCAAGGTCAAACAGCGCCGCCGCCTGGTCGGCACTCGAGATTCCACCCCCGACGGTTAGGGGGACCCGGGCCTGGCTTACTGCCGTTTCCACGACATCAAGGGTGGTCGAACGGCCCTCAACGGATGCGGACAAGTCCAACAGCGCGATCTCGTCAGCCCCGGCGTCGCTGTAAGCACGTGACAGCTCAGCCGGGTCGCCCGCGTCGCGAAGATCCTTGAACTGCACGCCTTTCACGACGCGCCCATCCTTCACATCCATGCAGGGAATGACCCTGATAAGTCGACTCACGACCGCTCCTCAGCTCGGAAAACTTCACTCTAGGTCTAATGGACCGCTGCCGGACGTGCCCAAGATGTCCACAACGACGCAGACCGCGTCCTCCCCCGTTGCCTTCTCGGCCGGGATAACCGCTGCGATGCGGCTGCCGACCCTTCGGTCAAGGAGGATCTCTTTCAAACCTGGCATCGCCTGTTCCAGGTCGATTAGCTTGGGTGAGCCTTCCTGCCACGTTGAGGCGATCTGCGCCCCGGTCTCCCAGGAGAAGACCACGTACTGTGCCACAACGCGCTCGCCGTCCTGAACCTGGCGACCGCTGCCCTCAGTCAGAACCTGGGTTGACAGCTCGGTGGGCGCCTCCCCTTCGTCGTGGCTAACCTGGGGCCCCTGGTCGCCAAGGGTGACGATGAGGGGCCCGTCAGAATCAACTTCTTTTCCCCTTGCAATGGAATAGAGGACGTCCACCACATCGATCTCGACCTCACCCGAGTCAAGCTTTCGGGACACAACGAACCGAGAACCCTCTTTTGAACCCAACAAGAGCTGGTTCAAACTGTCACCGAATTGCTCAGACCCGACCGTGCCCACGACCATAGACGGCTCGCCATTGGGCTCAAGGTTTTCTCCGGTTTTACCGTCAAAGGCCGTTACCGAAATCAAGACGGGCGTGCCGTCCTCGACGGTGCGCCCAGAGCCAAACAGGTCTTGACGGACCTCTACGCCGTTCGGCTCAGAAGGCTCCTCAAGTTCGATTACCACGGGAGCCCCGTGAGCTCCACTCACCGTGACCTCGTCATTGATTCCCTCGGCCACCAGGACGGGGAGCGCGTGGTCTTTCGCATAAGAACCGGCAAAGAAGAAAGCAGTGAGACCCACGACCGCAACAACGGCCGCTATCACCAGGGGCTGCCAGTAAGAAACCCACCACGGCAACGAAACAAGGTCGCTGCGGGAGCGGGCGCCCGTCGAAGGGATTGCGGTGGTGACCGGGTCCGGTTCAGGTGCCCGGTCCACGTTTCCGTGCACGGAGCGTCTTGACGGCAGGGGTGAGGAACTCAAGACGCGGCCCCTCGAATCTCTTCAAGCAGTTCATCAACCCGGGTATCCTGCGTCGCGAACGGGTCCTGGAGCGCCACCTGAGCACTTCCCTGAAGTCGCAGGTTCACCCAGTCGACCCCAAGCGTCCTCCCCGCGCCTTCCGCGGCCTCGATCACTTGCCCCCGCAACTTGGCGCGAGTGGTTTGCGGAGGGACCCTCTTGGCTGCCTGCACCTGTTCGGGAGAGGCAAGCCGAAGCATGAGGTTCGCAGATTCCATTTTCGGAGCCAACCCGCCCGCGGTGATGTCGTGGTACGCCAGCAGAAGGCGGGCGACCCGCGGGTCACTTAGTGTTGTCCCCTGGCGCGCGACGTACCCGTCCAGCAGTTTCTTCTTTATTGCGTAGTCAACCTCAGTGTCAACGCCCGACCAGTCTCCGCTCGCGTAGGCGCTGATTGCGCGCCCCCAGAGGTCATAAAGGTAGCTGTACAGCTGGTCTTCGCCTTTCAGCTGGGATCCGGCCCGCAAGCGGTATTGCTCCTGGATTTCTGCTGCTGAGAGCTGTCTACCGTCCGCAAGCTGTAGTTTTGTCTCCCCACTCAGGTCTTCGGAGATGGTCCGGATCGCAGCCATGGGGTCCGCCAGCTCCAAGTCACTGAAATCCGTGCCTTGTTCCAGGGCCGATAACACCAGGTCCGTCGAAGCGATTTTGAGCGCAGTTGTGGGTTCAGCGACGTTAGTGTCACCAACAATCACGTGAAGGCGGCGATAGCTGGAAGCATCCCCCAGGGGCTCGTCTCGCGTGTTGACGATTGGGCGACTCCGGGTGGTGGCAGCGGAGACAGCGTCCTGCATTTGGTCGGCGCGGGCAGACAGCACGTAGCGGGTTTGACCCAGCTCATCCGTCCGTAAGTCACCTGCGCCCACTACCACCTGCCGGGTAACGAGAAAGGAGACTAGTGAGTCCACCATTGCCCGAAAGTCACGGCTTCTGCGGAGCAGGTAGTTCTCGTGGCAGCCGTACGAGGACCCTTCGAAGTCCCGATTGTTCGCGAACAGGTGGATCTCTCCTGTCCCGCTACGCTGGTCGGCTTCGGTGGCCATTTCGGCAAGTGTTTCGGCACCCGCGCGCACCTGGGCCAAAAGGTCCCAGAGCTGGTCGCATTCAGCCGTCGCGTACTCGGGATGAGCCCCGACGTCCAGGTAGAGTCTGCCGCCGTTTTTCAAGAACAAGTTTGTCGACCTAGCCTGTTCCAGGGCGGTCTGAAACAGGGTCCTTGCGGCCTCCTCAGCGTCGACCTTGGCGTTGGAGCCGTCTGCGTCCCCGACCGTCACGCCGTATTCGGTCTCGACGCCGAATATGCGGCGATTCACCTACTGGCCACCCTTTTGAACGAACCCTTGGACAAACGCCTGTGCGTTTGCTTCCAAGACCACGTCAATCTCTTCGAGCAGACTGTCCAGTGCGCTTGCCTGCACCTGCCCGCCACGAACCCCGGTCTCATCGTCGTGACCCTCAGGACCACCGCCACCAGCAACCTGGATTTGGGACACTGTGCCTCCTACCTAGCCTGTACCTGTTGCCTCTGCTCTCTAGTTTGCACCCTTTAGCGCCGCGGGAGAGTCAGGTCGTGTCGGATCCCCTATGGGAACCCGGTGATACTCGCCGTTGTCCCCCGCCTCGGGCCTATCGAACACCAGTGATGTCCAGGACGCAGCAACCAGGTCGGGGCGAGTCTTCACAGCGTCTGCCCTTGCCGCGGCGCGTGTCCCCGGGGGCGGACTGTCCGCAGCCAGCACGATTTCCTGCTCCGTGAAGAGACGTTTCACAAGGCCGGCCCGGTCAAGTGCCGCTACAAGCGACTTGGAGGGCCGAAGATCCGCCCATGCCAGGTCCATCGCGGCCAGTCTGGGGTCCGACCAGTCTGTTCCGAGCCTCTCCTTCTGGCGCTGAAATAGGGCAAGTTTCCCGACCCATTCCACTTCGCTGGCAACCAGCGCGACGTCGGTTTTCATTCGCTCCAGAACGCTCTGCCAGATATCTAGGACCAACTGCTCAACCTGGCTCGGGGCCACGCCTCGGTCGGTGAAAGACTGCTTGACGAGCTCCAGGTACCGGCCTTGAAGTTCAAGTGCGGTCCAGGACTCGCCTGAAACCATCGCTAGTGGCCTGGTGCAGGTGAGGTCCCTTGAGACTTCCTGGACGGCCCCCACTGGGTTCGCGAGGTCTAGGGAATCCCATTCCATCCCGGTGCCAGCTTCGATGGCCTGTAGCACAAGCGCCGTCGTTCCCAGCCGAAGAAGCGTCGAAACGTCGAACTGGTTCGCGTCACCACCGATCACGTGGATGCGGCGCCACAGGTGGTGGTCGGCATGTGGTTCGTCCCGGGTGTTAAAGATCGGGCGGTTGAAGGTTGTTTCAAGCCCGACGTCGTTCTCGACGTAGTCGGCGCGCTGAGAAATCTGAAAACCGGGTTCCTGTGAGGCCTGCCCAAGGCCGACCCGACCCGCACCGCAGATCACCTGGCGGGTGACCAGGAAGGGGATCGAGTAGCGAATCAGCTCATCTAAGTCGGTGGCGCGGTCGACCTGGTAGTTTTCGTGCGCTCCGTACGTCGCACCCTTACCGTCGACGTTGTTTTTCACCAGAACCAGGTCAAGCGGGGCACCTTCTGGCAGTTCTTCCTGGCGAAGATTCATGACGCGCCGTGCGATTTCATCTCCGGCCAGGTCCCAAAGGACTCCTTGAAGGGCGTCTGCCACTTCGGGCGAGGAATATTCGGGGTGGGCGTGATCAACGTAGAAGCGGCCGCCGTTCGGAAGGACGATTGAGCTGGGTTTTAAGAGTTTTTGTTCCTGCTCGCTGGGCCTTGGTAGATGCTCCACGCCCCCCGATGGGGCAAGGTGGTACGGGTCGTCCGTCAGCATGGATGGGTCGGCCGTGGCGCGGTCAAGTCGCATTCCCCGAATGTCGTTCAGCGGGTCCTCGCCCCGATAGTCCCATCCGACGGCGGGCGCACCGCCCCGGTACCAAGAGCCGTAGGTTTCGACGGCCTGGGTGGAAAGGGCGATCGGGTTGGAAAAGAGGTCCTCTGGGTTGTAAACCCCGTACTCCGTCTCTATTCCAAGGACGCGGGGCTCAGCAGTTTCGCGGGCATCACTCATGAGATTCCTTTGCTTTCGCGCTTTAGCGACCAACGGGCACGACAGAAACAACTTCCGCGCCCCGGAGTCCGACGGTCCTGGCCCATTCGTCAGGAGAAGTAGTTGCAGCTAGTTCCGACGACTCGCGGGTCTCCTGTTTCGCACCGGCAATCAGGTGAGCGGTGGAAAGGCCCCCGTGCCCGTTGCGTAGGGAGTCTTTGATGGCGAGCTTCTTGGCCCGCTCCACGGTCCCCGCAATCATTGCCCCAGAGACCAGGTCGCTGATGAAAACCAGCCGATGCGTGCCGTCGGCAAGGTGCACTTCAAACAGCGCCGCGTCCTGATCTGTCGAATACAGGCGGTCAAGGGCAGCCTCGGTCATTTGGTCAATTGCTGCCTGAGGCGAGCCGGCTTCGGCCAGCTGCTCCGCCGCAATCGGAAGGTTCGGGCCCAAGTGCTTATGGAAGATGTCGCGGGCCTGGTCTCTGGTGGGACGGTCAATGCGGACCCTCACGTCGAGTCGGCCGGGCCGCAACACAGCGGGGTCAATCATGTCGGCCCTGTTCGACGCGCCGATCACCACCACGTTATCCATTGACTCAAGCCCGTCCATTTCGGCCAGCAGCTGGGGGACGATCATGGTTTCAACGTCCGAGGACACGCCGGAACCACGCGTGCGGAACAGGGCTTCCATCTCATCGAAGAACACGACAACGGGGACGTCTGAGGCCGCGAGCGCGCGAGCCCTAGAGAAGATGGCGCGGATGTGTCGTTCGGTCTCTCCGACGTACTTGTTGAGCAGTTCGGGGCCCTTTACCGAAATGAAGTAGGCCTTTTTCCCCTCTTCGCTTTCTGAGGAGAGGGAAGACGCTACAGCCTTGGCGATCAGGGTTTTCCCGCAGCCTGGAGGCCCGTACAAAAGGATGCCGCGGGGCGGGCGAAGTCCGTAGGAGCGGAACAGGTCCGGATGTTTGAACGGGAGTTCGACCGCGTCGCGTACCTGTTCGATCTGGGCGGCCAGGCCGCCGATGTCGCGGTAGGAGACGTCGGGTATTTCGGGGGTCAGAAGTTGCTCAACGAATGCGCGAACGATTCGTTCGTAGGCGTAGCCGCTCCTGGTGTCTGCAAGCACGGTGTCGCCGGGTTTCACGTTGCCGTGGCGCAGGGGACCCGCCAGAGTCAAGATGCGTTCGGTTCCGCCCTCTAGTCCGACCAGGACACGGTCGCTGCTCAGGGTTTCCAGGACGGACGCGACAGCGCCTTCCCTGGGGTACCCCAGGCCCTTTACTGCGATCATCTCTTCACTGACTCGCACCAGTTGGCCGGGGGACATGGAGTCGAAGTCAAAGTCGGGGGCGGCGGCGATTCGCATTAGGCGGGTTCCCAGGATGACCTCGACCTCGTTTTCCGCTCGGCTGTGGCTGACGTACGTGCCGCTTTGGGCGGGCGGGTAGGAAACCTTGTCGACCTTTTCCTGAAGGATCCCGAGCTGTTCTTTTGCGTCCAGCAGAGCCCGCGTGAGGTTCGCGTTTTTCTGCTCCAAGAGGCCGATTTGGGACTGTGCCCAAGCGGTGCTTTCACTCATGATGTTCTTCCTTCTTTGGTTCCGCCAGGCGTTTCAGTTTCGCGTCTAAGTCGCGCCTTATTCTTCGCACTTTTTTGGGCGAGGTGCTGCGGAGGCCAATGGCGTCTGCGGACCAGTCCTGTCCTTCGCTCCAGCCCCCACTCGAACCCTCTGCTGCGGGCGCGGGATGCTTGCTGCGTTTGTGTTCTAGGCCTCCGGGCAATTTTCTTCTGGCGGTTATCAGGTAGCCGGTGTGCCCGATCATTCTGTGGTCGGGGCGAACCGCGAGTCCTTCAACGTGCCAGGTGTGGTTGGTCGAGTCCCAGACGGTGGGCTCAAAGAACTGGCCGGAGGCACGCATCGCTTCAACAGTCCTCGACATTTGGGGGACGGTTGTCACGTAGCAGGTGAGGACACCCCCGTAAGTGAGGACCCTTGCCACGCCGTCGGTGAAAGACCAGGGATCTAGAAGGTCCAGGACGACTCTGTCGAATGAGCAATCGTCAAGCTCACTGAGCGCGGCGCCTAGGTCTTCGATCACCAGGTCCCACTGCGGGGGGCGGGCCCCAAACCACAGGTCGACGTTCGCGGCGGCGATCTCAGCGAAGTCGTTGCGTTTTTCTACAGAGAGAAGCCTTCCGCGCTCCCCTATTGCTGAGAGTAGGAATAGGGCTAGGCCTCCGGAGCCCACTCCGGATTCTAAGACGCGTGCACCGGGGAAGATGTCGCCGAACGCGATAATTTGGGCGCTGTCCTTCGGATAGATGATGGCGGCCCCTCGCGGCATGGAGAGGACGTAGTCGGTAAGCAGCGGGCGCACAACCTGGAACGTGCGTCCTTCCCCGGCGTCTATGACCAGCCCGTCTGGTTTCCCAAGCACGTCGTCGTGGCGCAGGATCCCGCGGCTTGTCTGGAATTGGCCGCCCCGCACCAGGGTGATTGTGTGCATGCGACCTTTGGTGTCCGTGATCTGAACGCGTTCGCCTTCTTCCAGCACTCCCCGTCTTCCAGCTTGACCGGCCGCTGAGGGGGTGTGGGTCATCCGGTTTCTCCGTCCATCTTTGTTGCTGGTCGCTTTCACTGCCGACTATTTTCAGAGCCTGAGCCACAGCCAGCTTATAGGCCTGACGGCAAGCCTCAAGCCTCCGCTCCACTCACGGATAGGGTGGTGAGGTGAGCAAAAGACCCGCGGCGCTCAGCGCCAGTAGTACCAGGACGTACTTGCAGTGCCCGCTAAAGTTTCGCTACCAGGTGGTCGACCGAATGAGCGAACCGCCCACCGAGGCAACGGTGAAGGGCACGGTCGTTCACCAGGCACTGGAGGACCTGTTCACCCTCCCGGCAACACTGCGAACTGAAAGACACGCGCAAGAACTGCTACCCGAAGCGTGGAAGAAGACCTTTGCCGGAAACCCAGAAGCGGAGGAGCTGTTCTCAGATGAGTTGCTCCTGGAACGGGCCCGACTCGACACTGAGGAGTTGTTGCAGAGCTACTTCTTGCTGGAGCACCCAGAGAATCTGGCCCCGAGGGCCACGGAACGCTTCGTGGACTCAAGGCTCGACTCAGGGATTCTGCTCCGGGGAATCATCGACCGCATAGATGAGGCTCCGGATGGTGAGCTGAGGGTCATTGACTACAAGACCGGCAGGGCGCCCAGCCCCCGGTTCACGAATGAGGCCCTGTTCCAAATGCGGTTCTACGCCCTGCTACTACAGCAGACGTGGCGACTACCGAAGCGGCTTCAGCTGCTCTACTTGCGTAGCGTTCAAACATTGACCCTGGACCCCGACGCAAAAGACATTGCCCGGTTCAAGCTGGACATTGAGGACCTGTGGCGGAAGATCCAGTCAGACGCTTTAGAAGGCAGTTTTCGAACCCAGAAATCCAGGCTTTGTGACTGGTGTGCATTCCAGCACATCTGCCCGGCCTTTGGTGGTGTCTCACCCGAGCTCCCCGAAGAAGGCCGCGAGAGGTTGCTCTCCGTACAGCAGTAGGCCTAAAGCAGGTCGACGACCTCACCTGCAGCGATTCGTGCCAGCACCCGGTCGGTCAGCTGGTCCGCCCCTGCGACCCGGCTGAGCCCCGGAGCAGGCTCTATGCCTGTCATGCACGGAATCCCAATGACGTTTGCGCCGCTTGCAAGAGCCGAGTCAAGCCCGGAAGACGAATCCTCTATCGCAACCGAATCTTCGGGCCGGACCCCAAGCTCGGTCATCGCGGCGAGGTACGGCTCGGGGTGAGGTTTCAGCTTTGAAACGTCATCGGCAGAGATCACCGCGCCGAAGAAACCTTCGGGAAACAGGGACTCGACCGCATCGGCGAGCGGACGGTGGGATGATGTAACCAGGGCCATCGGTACACCCTGAGAGTGCAGACGGGACGAAAGTTCCTGCATACCCGGCCGCCAGGGAAGACCCCTGGATTCGTACTTACCCAGCAGGTACCCGATCAAGAAATCGCTGATCTGCTGGTGCGTTTCCCCGGACCCGGTGATCTCTTCCAGGCGTCGAGTCGTCTGTATCAGGGCCGCTCCTACAGAAGCAAGCGCATCATCTTCACTCCAGGTCCCACCAAAACGCTCCGTATAGGCTAGTTCGGCTTCGAACCACCACGGTTCCGTGTCAACCAGGGTGCCGTCCATGTCAAGCAGCACCGCGCCAGGCGCGCGGAGCTTCTGTTCGTCTTGTGTCTTCATCAAACCACCAGGGTAGGCATCGGGTAGATAACGTGCGTCAGCAACAACGCGGCGATCAGGGCTGCGAACACCAGTCGATAGATCACGAATGGTTCGAAAGAATACGTCGAGATGACTCGCAGAAACCACACGATCACGACGTACCCTACGGCGAAAGCAACGACGGTTGCTACAAGGGTTGGGACCACACCGACACTCCCGGGGTCCCCAACCGCCTTGAAGAGCTTGTAGAAACCAGAAACGTAGACCGCGGGCAGCGCCAGCAAGAACGAGTAGCGGGCGGCTGCTTCACGTTTGAAGCCCATCAGGCGTCCGGCAGTGATTGTGCCGCCAGACCTAGAAACACCGGGAATCAGTGCCAGTGCCTGCGCGAAACCGTAGGCAACAGCCTGACCCCAAGTCATGGTGTCCAGGGTGTTCACTCGCTTGCCAACCCTGTCAGCCCAGCCGAGTAGCAGGCCGAACGCTGCAAGCATGAAGACAGTTATCCAGAGGTTTCGGAAGTTGGTGTCAATCCAGCCTTCCAGAAGCAAGCCCAGGATCCCGATGGGAAGGGTGCCAACAATGATCATCCACCCAAGACGCGCGTCCGGGTTACTCGAGCTCACCCGGCTGCCAGCCGGGATGAACGGTAGTGAAAACCACCAGCTTCGAATGATGCGGACAATGTCTTTCCAGAAAAAGATCAGGACCGCGGTCTCTGTCCCGATTTGTGTGATCGCCGTGAAGCCGGCGCCGGGGTCGCCCGCACCGATCAGTTCACCAACAAACCTAAGGTGTGCGGAAGATGAGACCGGAAGGAACTCCGTGAGCCCTTGCACGAGCCCCATAATGAGGGCTTCAAGAAAGTCCATGTTGCAAAGCGTACTAGCGGGGGACCGTATCAGGCGCTTCTGACGTGAGCCCTAGCCCACACCGGGGTGCCGCGTAGACTCAAGCGGAAGTCATTTCGAGTCCGCAACATTTGGAGGACACGTGCAAACAAGGCGCCTAGGACTATCTGGGCTGGCCCTGTCAGCCCTCACTTTGGGCACCCTGACCTGGGGTCGCGACACCGATGCTTTTGAGGCCGCGCGACTGTACGACCGCTATAGGCAGGCAGGTGGCGGTGTTTTGGACGTGGCAGCTGACGCAGACAGTCCCGTTTTTGCCGGGCGCCTAGAGACGGTCCGGGACGTCCTTGCCGATAGCGACGGTCCCGACCCGATCCTGGTGGTGCATTCGCTAGAACCCAGGCCGAGTTCGCTAAACCCGGACCCAACAGCCCTCCCTTGTTCAAGGAGATACCTGCTAGACACACTGCACGTGACCACTCAAACCCTTGAGAGGCCTGCGGACGTTTGGCTTGTTCACGGCCCCCGGTTTGGGGTGCAACATCAAGAGATTGCGTGGGTGATGCAAGAGTCCGTCCGAAGGGGCCTCACCAGTTACGTCGGGCTTTCAGACATGGACCACTGGGACATTGCGACACTGACGGCAGAACTATCGGGGTCGTGCGCACCTGTCGTTGCTGTCGGGGAACCCCTGTCTCTGCTGCGTTCTGGGCCAGCTACTGATGTCGCCCCGCACCTGGCCGAATCCGGGATAGGCCTAATCGGTTTTTCTCCCTTGGCTTCCGGCGTGCTCACAGGTAAATACGCGAGTGCGACGCCACCAGATTCACGTGCTGCCTCACCCCACTTGGCGTACATGGTGGATCCCTACCTGGGAGAGTCCCAGGCAAAGATTGTCTCAGCAACCATGCGCGTTGCAGGGGGCCTGGGCATCAGTAGCGCGGCTTTGGCCGCCGCCTGGGCGCTAACTCAACCTGCCGTGAGCACGGTCGTCATCGGCCCGCGGACCGAGGCCCAGCTCACCGACATTTTGGACGGTTACGACAAGCGGCTCCCAAGGGAACTTCGCGAAGCTCTTACCGAGGCTGCCCTACCCTAGGGACTCACTCCCAAATGACGTCGATGTCGACCCCGTCATCAAGGGCGTCCTCGTCATCGTCATCATCGTCGCCGTCGTCCTCGTCATCTTCTTCGTCATCCAGGATCTCGAAGGGAAGTTCCGTGTCGAAGTCCGTGAAGAGCACGTCGTCGTAGGTGAAGAAGGCGTCGCGAAGACGATCCTCAGCTGCCTCCAGGAGTGAAGGTTGGACAACGTCCGCGTTCGCCACCAGTTCGAAGTGGTATTCCAGCGCAGCAATGAGATTAGTTAGGTTCTGACGCGCGTTACTAGACATGCGTCAACTCTAGTTGGTTTGCCGAGCCACCGGCGCGTAGAAGCACGAAATTACACCCCGAATGGCTAGTGAAGGCGGGGAAGCTCAGGGTAGAGAGAGTTGCGAACGGATCACCGACACCATCAGGTCAGCGCCCTTGATCTCCGCGGTCTCCTGGGCCCCCACCACCCGCATTTGTCCCTGCTCATCGACCAGTTGGGACGCGCCGAGACTGGGTCCCAGGGGCAAGACAATGATGTCTCTGCGGGGCCGGTAGGTAACCTCGGGTTCGTCTCCACGGATTTGTGCCGCAATGTTTGCGACGACCACGCGAGCCTGGTTCCGGGCTGCGTCGGCCCGTTTCGACTCAGGAACGTCCGTGACGTCACCAACCGCGTAGGCGTGTGGATGTCCGGCAACCTGCATTGTCGGGAGCACCCGGATCTCTTCATTTTCGGTCAGTGCTCCCGCGTAGTCGGTGTCGCGCAGATAGCCGGTAACGGGCCGGGCCCCGTAGCACTGGAACCACATGTCAGCTTCTATCTGCGTGCCGGTCGTCGTTTCAACCTGGAAACGCCCAAGGGTGCCCGGTGGCGTTGGGGGAAGGTACGCCAGCGGAGCCCCTAGGATCACCTCCACACCCAGGTCGTCGACCTGGGTTTCGACGCTTTCGCGGAACTCGTCTGTGAAGCCTCGCCACGGCAGGATCTGCTGCTCTTTCTCAACGATCACAACCTCAAGGCCCGGATGCGCGGCCAGGAGCTCACCCGCCATCTCCAAGCCGACTGTCCCGCCACCAACCAGTAGCACCCGCTCAGCGTGACCCAAAGATTCGCTCAGGTCAGCTAGGCGGGATTTTGCCACGGCACTCTGAGCAGAAATGTATTTTGCAGGGAAAGGGTAGGTTGAGCCGCTTGCGAAGACAATGTAGTCACCCTTGATGGGCTCGTGCCCATACAGGTAGACAGTGTCGCCCTCTACCCGCGAGACGGTGCCGTGAACGACTTTGCCCTGCGAAAGCAGGTAGGAGTAGGGCATGAAGATGGTTTGCGCCCACACCTCATCTACCGCGGCCCGAAGCGCTGCCGCATGGTGAACGAACTGGTCTTTCCGCTCAACTAGGACAACGTCTGCGACAGCGTCCAACCCTTTTGCGACGGTGACCCCACCGTATCCGCCACCGATCACGATTACTCGAGCCACAGCTCCCCCTGCCTTTAAGACCCCTACAACTACCCTACGTTTTCTGTCAGGCCGCGTCGCCTCACGACTGCAGCCCCCTCCGGCTGATGCCCGCGAACTTTCACGAATGACGTCAGGGGGTCACGTGAACTCCCGCGGCTCAGAATCTCTTCGCGCAGGATGTCTCCCGCCTCGCGATTCAGTCCCCCGTCCTCCTTGAAGCGCTCCCTTAGCCATTCTTCGAGTTCGCCGACCATGGCTTCTGCCCACATGTATGAGTAGTAGCCGGCGTCGTAACCCCCGGCGAAAGAGTGGGCAAAATACGGGGTGCGGTAGCGCGGCACCACAAGTAGGTCATCCACACCGGAAGCTGCAAGAATCTCAGCTTCGAACGCGTCCACCTCTTCAGGGCCACCCGGTAGTGAATCCCGTTCGCCGTGCCAACCCTGGTCGATTAGCGCGGACTGCACGTATTCCAGGGTCGCGTAGGGTTGCCCGAAGAACTTGGACTGGGCCAGAGCTGCCTGCACCTCTTGCGGTAAAGGCTCCCCGGTTTTCCAGTGCTTCGCGTAGGCGCCAAGTACTTCAGGATGGAACGCCCACATCTCGTTCAGCTGGCTTGGGAGTTCAACAAAGTCGCGCGGGACGCTGGTCCCGGCCGTGGCGTCATAGTAGGTGTCGGTGAGCAGGCCGTGAAGCGCGTGGCCGAACTCGTGGAAGACAGTCTCCACGTCATCCCAAGAGAGCAGTGTGGGCTCGCCCTCTGCCGGCTTCGTGAAGTTCGCGTTGTTCGTGATGACGGGGAGCTTCTTCGAACGCTTCGAGCCGGGGACCAGGTCACTCATCCAGGCCCCACCGCTCTTGCCCGGCCGTGCGTAGTAGTCTGCCATGAATAGGCCGACCGACTCGCCGCTTTCATCCTGCACTTCCCAGGAGCGCGTGTCTTCCGACCAACCGGTGATGTCCGGCCGGGGTTTGAAGGTGAGCCCGTAGAGGCGGTTGGCGGCCAGGAAGATCCCCTGTTCAACCACTCGGTCCAGTTCGAAGTATTCCTTCAGGGCATCGGCATCGAAGCCGAGCTGTGCCGCGCGAGCCTGCTCCTCGTAATAGGGCCAGTCGGAAACCGTCAGGTCTGTGCCATCTTCCGCAGCTGCCGCGCGGTACTTCTCTGCTTCTTTTGCGAGTGCGACCTTGGCTGCGTTCCCAACGTCCGTCAAGAGAGCCTTGGCAGCCTCTGGGCTGGGCACAGTTTCTTCGTCTATGACAAGTGCGGCGTGCGAGGGGAAGCCAAGCAAACGTGCCCGCTTTTCGCGTGCCTTCACCAGGGCCGCAATCAGGTCTCGCGTGTCCGTTGAGTCGTTGCCGGTTGAACCCCGATTTAGGGAGTCTTCTAGTAGGCGTGCCCGAATGAGCGGATCTTTCACGGAGGCAAGCTTTGGTGGCAGGGAATAGTTCATGACTCCTAGCCGCCAGGCTTCCCCGTTTTGGGCGGCGGCCGCGGCTGCCGTAAGTTCCTGATCTGACAACCCATCGAGCTCTGCAAGGTCGGTACCGGTGCTTGCCGTTTCGACTAGTTGCTTTGAGATCTTGGTGTCTATCTGCGCTTCTAGGCTCGCAATCTTTTCGTTGAGTTTGCGTAGTTTCGCTTTGGCTTTTCGGTTGAGACCGACGCCTAGGCGTTCGAAGTCACGAATGGTCTGGTCAACCAGGTAACGGGTTTCGTCATCTAGATCGTCGCGCTGCGCAATGGCCTTGTAGCGCTCATACATCGCGGTGTTGGTGTAGAACTCGTTCGCGTGCGCTGCGTAGAGGGGCGCCAGTTTTTCTTGAAGTTCGTCTAACTCTGGCCCGCCGATGGAGGATGCGAGCGTCCAGAATGCTGCGGTCGCGCGGTCAAGCAGGGCCCCGGCTCGATCAACGGCGCCGACTGTGTTCTGTACCCCTGGGGTTTCAGGGTTCGTTGCGATCCTGTGCCAATCCTCTGATTCACCGGCAAGCCCCGCCATGATCGCTGGCTCCAGGTCTTGGAACTCGATCTCCTTGAAATTCGGGACGCCGAAGGGTTCCTTCGATGGCTTCATCAGGGGGTTCTTGCGCTTGCTTTCCTTCTTACTCATCTTCTCTTTCTTTACTTCCCATGGACTTTGCTTCATTCGCTTCCCATGGACTTTTCGTTCCCGTCCGACCCATCCGCCGCGCTAACCGCCACCTCGCGGTCTCGCTGACGGATAACTGCTCCGATGTCGGGCTCGCGGAAGTCTGGGCCTTTTAGGATCTTCCCATCGTCGCGACGCCGAACGCTCCCGTCGGGCATCAGCTTCGACAGGTTCGACGCGTGGACTTCAGCAAGGACGGCGTCTAGGTCTATTCCAACTTCTAGCGCCATGCCGTAGACCACGTACACCAGGTCGGCTAAGGCGTCGGCGGTCTCTACAAGGTCACGTTCTCCCTGGTCGGGCGCGGACGCGGTCGCCTGTGCGACGAGTTCTCCGGCTTCGGGCCCGTAGACGGCAGCAAAAAGCTCAGACGTTTCTTCGGCAATGAGCCCCATGCGCATGGCAAGCCGGTCAGTATCCAGGCTAGCTGGTAGGCGGTCGCGGATCCGGTCGGGCATCCCATAGACGGAGTGGAACTCACGCACCAACTGCGCAGGCCTTGACCCGTCTACGTCCTCGCGCGTGCGAACCGCTTGCCCCCCGCCTGCGCCAACTGCTGACTCACCACCCACCTGAGCCACCTGCTCACCACCCGCACCAACCGCTTCTCGATCGGCCGACTCGGTCCGCGCCAGGTTTTTTTCGTTCAAGGGATCCCTCTGTTCCAGTTCGACTTCCAAAAGACCGACCCTCTCAACTTTCGAAGGGCCTACCCTCTCAACTTCCAAAGAGTCAACCCTCACAGCTTCCGAAGGGCCTACCCTCTCAACTTCCAAAAGACCGCCACTCTCAACTTCCGAAGGGCCTACCCTCTCAACTTCCAAAAGAGTCAACCCTCACGCTTCAAGGCCTCTTCCCGTGCTTTCGGATCACGGGCCCACCACCGCGAGAGCAAGCGCGCAAGTTGGATTAGCCACTAATGGAGTCTACCGATTTTCTTGGGTCCGTCAGCCGTGCTAACTTTGGTGGGCCAACGTATGAAAGTTACGTGCGCGCGGGTGGCGGAATAGGCAGACGCGCTAGCTTGAGGTGCTAGTCCTCGTATAGAGGGTGGGGGTTCAAGTCCCCCTCCGCGCACGTTGTGAAGTGTCGGGACATCAACTGCAGAGGTCCCGACATTTTTGTTTTCCAGCGCTACCAGCCCGTTCTCGAACAGCGGATTAGTGGTCACGGACAAGGGGCTACCGGCCAAGACGTGGGCCACCGGCCTTCCCTGGGCGGTGTTGCAAGCATCCTGCG
Organism: uncultured Actinomyces sp.; assembly: GCA_964345615.1. Lineage (GTDB taxonomy): Bacteria > Actinomycetota > Actinomycetes > Actinomycetales > Actinomycetaceae > Scrofimicrobium. The sequence continues at coordinate 47,919 of CAYFRQ010000006.1, forward strand.
CGTTCTTTTTTGGCTACCGGATCTTTCGATAGCGCTGGGGGCTTACGACTACGGGTGGGGAGCTGCCCCCGACCCATAGTCACTAGACCCCACCGCTATCCAAAGGGTGTAGCTGACGTCCAAGGCTAAAACTAAGTGCACACCACTTGGGGCCTGCGGGTTCGCGGCGACACTGCCAAGTGAAACGCCGGGCTACGGCCGCGGCTGTTCTCGCTCCTGCAGAAGAAAACGTCTATGTGGGGTCGCTCACGGTAACATTCGACCATGAACTTGAACAGCAGAGCGTCGAAGCCGCCCAACAACGCGTCGCGCCGCCAGCGAGACCGGAAACTGTTTTCGCCACTGTGGATCGCCGGGACCGTGGTCGCTTTTGCACTAGCTGGGTGTGGAAACTCGGACCACGCGACCGCAGAGCAATACGTTGGCGACGCTAGTTCCCAACCCGGTTTCGCGTTCTCGGAGGAAGCCGCTATGGACGACTTCGCCGGAGCCACCGACGCGGGCACCGGGCTTGACTCAACAGGGATCAATGAAGACTCCGCAATCATTGTTAGCGGGTACGCGACCATTCGCACTTCCACGCCCCAAGAGACTGCAGAGAAGTTCGCGAATGACGTTTTGGCTGCGGGTGGCGAGATCAGCGGAACTCAGCAAAGCGAGTG
>CAYFRQ010000007.1:0-27179 GCA_964345615.1 uncultured Actinomyces sp.
GCACGGAACAAAAGCAGGGGACATTGCGTTGTATATTTCATGGGTATGAACTACGTGAACAGGCCCGGCAAGTACCGGAAACATGGAACATCGCGGCCAAGCCGCACGCTGAGCAACGCTCAGCTGGGGGTGCCTGCGGCGCCCGCGCCAGAGCAGCGGCCTTTGCTTCGTAGCGAACTGGGCGACGTGTTGCGTTCGCTGCGATCTTTGCAGGGACGAACCCTCCGTGAGGTTTCGTCAGAAGCACAGGTCTCACTCGGATATTTGAGCGAAGTGGAACGCGGCCAGAAGGAAGCGTCCTCTGAGCTACTCGACTCCATTTGTGGTGCCCTGGGAGTCCCCCTGTGGTTCGTTGTCCGTGAGGTCGCGGACCGCATGATGCTCCTCGACAAGACGACGGTGCCGGACACGGTGCCGGAAGACCTGCTGCCTTCCGAGGTCGGCGGTCTTCGCTAAGGCTCGGTCGTGAAAGACTCAGAGTTTTGGAATGCCCTAGAGCAGGTCTTCGGATCAGCTCTGGGGCATTCCCTTGTTTCCGACCTCTACCTACCGCGCTTTCGCGACACGGCAAAAGGGGCGCTCGCGGCGGGGGAGAAGCCGGACTTAGTCTGGGAGGCCCTGGTGGTTGAGGCCGGCGCTCCCGAAGAAGCCCGATGGGTCCATCGCCGGCCACTCAAACCCAGGTGAACGCCACAAACCTAGGCAGGCACGAGTCCGCAAACTTAGGTGGGTGCGGGTCCACAAACTTAGGCGGGCACGGGTCCGCGTGGCGACCAGGTTAGAACAGTTGTTCTAGTAGTCTTTCCTCAGGTGAGCGCACTGGAGGGAATCCACATACCGGAGACCTAGGTGCGTCTATGTCGGTGGTCGGACATATTCTTACCTGCGTGGTTCGGAGAGGGCTACGGAAAGCAGACCAGCTTTCACGATCGGCCGGAGAGGCCGCAAGGAATCAGGAGTGGCAATGGCGAAGGTCAGCGCGAACAAAAAGATGGAAGACGACCGGAATAAGGCTCTTGACTTGGCGCTGAGCCAAATCGACCGCCAGTTCGGGAAGGGATCGGTCATGCGCCTCGGTGACGACACGCGGCCCCCTGTTCGTGTTATTCCCACCGGCTCTCTTGCCCTTGACGTGGCGCTGGGTGTCGGCGGACTGCCGCGCGGGCGTGTCATTGAGATTTACGGCCCGGAGTCTTCCGGGAAAACAACCGTTGCCCTGCATGCGGTGGCCAGCGCACAGCAGGCGGGCGGGAACGCTGCGTTCATTGACGCTGAGCACGCCCTTGATCCGGATTACGCGAAAGCCCTTGGGGTGGACACAGATTCACTACTGGTTTCTCAGCCAGACACGGGCGAACAGGCCCTGGAAATCGCGGACATGCTGATCCGTTCGGGCGGGATTGACATCATTGTGATCGACTCGGTGGCGGCCCTGGTTCCAAAGGCTGAGATCGAAGGCGAAATGGGGGACTCGCACGTGGGACTCCAAGCGCGTCTCATGTCCCAGGCCCTCCGAAAAATCACGGGCGCATTGTCAGCTACAGGAACGACGGCAATCTTCATCAACCAACTGCGTGAAAAGATCGGTGTCTTCTTTGGATCCCCGGAGACCACGACGGGTGGTAAAGCCCTCAAGTTCTATTCATCGGTCCGGATCGACGTGCGTCGCATCGAAACACTGAAGGAAGCCGGCGCGCCTGTCGCCAACCGGACCCGCGCCAAAATCGTCAAGAACAAAATGGCCCCGCCGTTCAAACAGGCCGAGTTCGACATTGTCTACGGCAAGGGAATCTCCCGCGAAGGCTCCATTATCGACATGGGGGTTGAAAGTGGCATAGTCCGCAAGTCTGGTTCCTGGTACACCTACGGGAAGGATCAGCTCGGTCAGGGGAAGGAAAACGTACGCCAGTTCCTGATCGACAACCCGGACCTGGCTGATGAGATCGAGCAAAAGATCCTGGTTGAACTGGGCATTGCTGACGCGCCAGAAACCGAATCCAAACCTTCCAGTGACACCGACGCGACGGTTGCCTAGATCTGTGGCTCAAAAGCAGAGCCAGGCAAGCGCTTACAGCGCTGCGGTTCGGCTTCTAGGGATGCGCGAACACTCAAGGAGCGAACTGCGACAGAAGCTTGCCACCCGGGGCTATGAGTCGGGTGAGATCGAAGAAGCCTTGGATCGTCTGACCGAGCAGGACTATTTGAACGACTCGCGGTTCGCTCAGATGGTGTTCCGCCAATACTCGGATTTGGGCAGGGCCGGGGCGCAGCGCCAAATGGAGAGGCGCGGCCTGGACCCGGGGGTTTGGGAACCACTCGTTGCACAGATCGACGCTGATGAAGAGTCGTCGCGGGCTTTCGCTGCCGCATCAAAGAAGGCCGGGGAACTCCCGGCGGACCTCCGGGACTACGACCAGGTGATCCGTTGGAAACGCAGGGCTTTCAGCTATCTGATGCGCCGCGGCTTCAGTGCTGCGACCGCGACTTCGGCACTGACACAGGTTCTAGAGACGCACGGGAGTTCCAGTGAAAGATGAACAGTTGGCAGAGCTGCTACTCGAGCTTGAGCGCCGCACCCTTACCCTTGCGACCGCTGAGTCTTTGACGGGAGGTGCACTTGCTTCCCGGATCGTTGACATCCCCGGTGCCTCAAACAGTTTCCGCGGGGGCGTGGTCACCTACGCCTCGGACACCAAAGTGGAACTTCTGGGAGTCGACTCTCGGCTCATCGCAGACGGTGGCCCGGTTCAGCCTGAGGTTGCGGCGCAAATGGCTCGGGGCGTGACTAGGCTCTTCGGGGCCGACATTGGGGTCTCAACGACCGGTGTTGCCGGTCCCGGAGACACCCCGGACGGCCCCAGTGGCCTTGTCTACATCGGGGTGCACCTGCCGGGGGAGACCCGGCAGGAGGCCCACCGGTTTTCAGGGTCTCGCGAGCAGGTTAGGGCTCAGAGCGTAGGTGCTGCGCTTCACTTCTTACAGCGAGTTCTAGAGGGCCCGGAGTCCCAGTAGGCTAGCTTCGATGGAAACTGAAGCGCTCCCCCGTACATTCCACGTCCGCACGCTCGGATGCCAGATGAACCAGCATGATTCCGAGCGCATAGCCGGACTCCTCAGCGGAATGGGGTTGCTTCCCGCCCAAGCGGTCCCGGAGGCTGCAGCACGGGCCACGGACGCCGGAGACGGTGGGGCAGATGTCGTTGTCATCAACACGTGCTCTGTTCGTGAAAACGCCGCGAACCGCCTGTTTGGCAACCTCGGCCAGTTGGCCTCCGTGAAGAGGGAGCGTCCCGGCATGCAGATAGCTGTTGGGGGTTGCCTGGCCCAGCAGATGCGGGAAGGGATCATTCAGCGGGCCCCCTGGGTTGACGCGGTGTTCGGGACCCACAACATTGATGTTCTTCCGGCGCTCCTTCGGCGTTCTGCGCACAACCGGGAGGCCGCGGTTGAGATCGAAGAGTCTCTCAAAACCTTCCCCTCGACCCTCCCGTCCCTCCGGGAATCAGCCTATTCCGCCTGGGTATCCATCTCAGTTGGGTGTAACAACACCTGCACGTTCTGCATAGTGCCGCGGCTGCGGGGTCGCGAGCGGGACCGAGCGCCGCAAGAAATTTTGGAAGAGGTGCAGGCTCTACTCAGTGAAGGGGTAAGCGAGATCACGTTGCTGGGACAAAACGTGAACTCGTACGGGGCGAGTTTCCGGGATCGGGGAGCCTTTGCGAAACTACTTCGGGACGTAGGGTCCCTTGAGGGTCTCCAAAGACTCCGCTTCACCTCGCCCCACCCCGCTTCTTTCACCGATGACGTGATCCACGCGATGGCGGAAACAGAAACGGTAATGCCAAGCCTGCACATGCCCCTGCAGAGCGGCTCAGACAAAGTGCTGAAAGAGATGCGCCGGTCCTACAGGCGCGCGCGGTTCGAAGGAATCCTGGAGCGGGTGCGGAACAGCATTCCGGACGCGGCCATCACAACCGACATCATCGTCGGGTTCCCGGGAGAAACAGACCAGGACTTTGAACAGACCCTTGAGGTGGTTGAGAACTCTCGTTTCAGTTCAGCGTTCACCTTCCAATACTCCCCAAGGCCGGGCACACCTGCTGCGAAGCGAGACGATGTCGTGCCCGACCACGTGGTTGCCGAACGCTATGCAACCCTGATCGACCTACAGAACCGCATCTCGACTGAGGAAAACCAGGCCCAGGTGGGAAAGACTGTTGAAATCCTGGTGGCTCAGGGGGAGGGGCGCAAGGACGGGGCCACCCGCCGGGCGTCGGGACGGGCTCGTGACGGGCGCTTGGTGCACTTCGCCCTCCCTGAGGGTGCTCCCACTCCACGCCCAGGCGACCTGGTGGAAGCCCGCGTCACGTACGGGGCGCCCCATCATCTTCTTGCTGACTCCGCCCTTGAAGCCGGTGGACTCTACCGTCTGTTGTCCACGCGCGCCGGCGACGCTTGGGAATCCCGCCAGGCCGCAGAACCTTCCACCCTGGTTTCCCTGGGTGTTCCGACGCTAAGGACACGTCCTTCGTGATCATTGCTGTCGTTGGGCCAACGGCAAGTGGCAAGAGCGCCTTCGGGACCGACTTGATTTCAGCCCTAGCGGTAGGGTGCGGACTCGAAGTGCAGGAGCACTCTGAGATCGTGAGTGCTGACGCGTTCTCCCTCTACCGCGGCATGGACATCGGCACAGCGAAACCCACCGCCCTCGAGCGATCTAGGCTGACGCACCACCAGATTGACGTGCTCGATATTGGGGACGCGGCGTCTGTGGCTGCCTACCAACGGAGTGCCCGGGCGGACGTGGCACGGATCTTAGGGCAGGGGAAACAACCCGTTGTGATCGGGGGTTCAGGCCTATATGTTCGGGCGCTACTGGACCGGGTGGAGTTCCCCCCAACCGACCCGAAGGTGCGAGCTTCCATCGAGGCGCGACGTCTCTCCGAAGGGCTGGACGTGCTCCGAAACGAGCTTGCCGAACTGGACCCCCGGGCGGCTCGCGAAATCGAACCGGGCAACGCCCGGCGGATTGTGCGAGCTCTTGAAGTCATTGAGCTGACGGGGCGTCCTTTTTCCGAGCGGGGCCCCAAGTACCAGTATTGGAAACCTGCAGTGCAGTTCGCCCTGGACTGGCCACTACCAGACCTGGAGCAACGGATAAGGACGCGCACGCGGCAGATGTTCGACCAGGGACTGGTCGAAGAAGTCCGCGGGCTGAAGGCAAAGGGCCTGGCGGACACCAGGACCGCATCTCGAGCCACGGGGTACGCCCAGGTCCTGCAGCTCCTTGACGGCACACTCTCTCTTGACGAAGCGATGGATCAGGTTGCGCTAGCCACGTTCCAACTGGCAAAACGCCAAGTGAAGTGGTTCAGGGCTGACCCTAGGATCCACTGGCTTGACCCGGCTCATCCCGAAGAGGCCCTGGGTGAGGCGCTACAGGTCCTTTCGGACTTCAAGGACCCGGAACCCCCGCTTTGACGCCAGGCGGTGGGCACTAAAACCCTGCGTGCCAAGCCACTTAGCCAGGGAGTCGGAACCCAGGTTTTTCCCGATCACCAGGTAGGCAACGCCCGGGCCGGTAAGTTTCGGTAGCCACCGCAAAAGTAGTTGTTGCAGAGCAGACTTCCCGATACGCACGGGGGGATTGGACCAGATCAGGTCGAATCGTGTCCCATCCTGGCTTGCCCGGCTCAGAGCCTCTTCCTCGCTCAGAACCTCTGCGCCCTTGGCACCGAGCGAAGCCAAGTTCTTCTTCGTGAGCTCCAGGGCTCGCGGGTTTACATCTACGGCCCAAATAGTTGCCTCGGGTGACTCTGCGGCCAGAGCTGCTGCAATCGGACCCCAACCACAGCCGAGGTCCAAGAATGTTCCAGTCGGCGGGGCTTTTGGAACCTGGTCTAGCAGGATTGCGGTGGCAGCGTCCAAACCCTTTGAGGAAAAGACGCCCTCGGCTGTTTTCATCCGGAAGCCTTTGCCCCGCACGCTGTACTCAAGTGAGCGTAGTTTGGAAGGTAGCGGTTCCTGCTGTTGGCTGAAGTAATGGGTGCTCACTCCTAGAGCCTAACTGGAGCCAGCTAAACTTGGGTGAGGTAGGCGGCCGGGCCGCGGACTAGATGAAAGAGACCTTTTGGAAGATCAGCGACGTGGCGATAAGGAAAGAAGCGAAACCCTAAGGCGCGCGGAAGAGGTAGCGGCGCGTGTCCTGGCACGTCCAGCCCCGGCGCTCGAGTCAACTTCGAGCGGTGAAGAACTCAGTGAGGTCCATGAAAAGTGGCAGGACAGGCGTGCAACAGGGCGCGGAGTTTCTCACTCTTCCGAACTGGAAGAGGTTTCCGAGGTCGAGTACCGGCAGGTGCGGCTTGAACGAGTCGTCCTAGTTGCACTGCGGACTTCTGAGAGCCGTCAGGAGATAGAGAACTCGCTACGCGAACTCAGCGCTTTGGCGGAAACCGCTGGCTCCGACGTACGCGCGACGATGATGCAGACCAGGGACACTCCGGACCCTGGAACTTTTCTTGGGGGAGGGAAGGCCCGCGAACTTCGTGACCTGGTCAGAGAGGTTGAGGCCGACACGGTGATCGTCGATTCTGACCTGTCTCCCTCGCAACGCAGGGGCCTGGAAGACATTGTCAAGGTGAAGGTTGTTGACCGCACCGCGTTGATCCTGGACATTTTTGCCCAGCACGCCCAGTCAAGAGAAGGTAAGGCTCAGGTTGAGCTAGCCCAACTTGAGTACTTGCTCCCCAGGTTGCGCGGGTGGGGCGAATCCATGTCCAGGCAGGCTGGCGGCCGGGTTGCGGGGGGCGAGGGCATTGGGTCCAGGGGCCCGGGCGAAACCAAGATCGAACTTGATAGGCGACGCATTCGTACCCGGATGGCGAAACTGAAGCGGCAAATCAAGGCCATGGGTCCGGCACGCAAAACGCAAAGGTCCGGGCGCAGGCGGAAGGGCGTGCCCTCGGTTGCGATCGCGGGGTACACGAACGCTGGGAAGTCAACGCTGCTCAACGCACTGACCGGTTCTGAAAGTCTTGTGCACGACGCGCTGTTTGCAACCCTGGACCCGACCGTGCGTAGGGTGAGCACGCCTGACGGGCGAGGCTACACGCTCACTGACACGGTCGGCTTCGTCGCTAATCTGCCAACGCAGCTGGTTGAGGCTTTCCGTTCAACACTCGAGGAGATCGGCGAGTCCGACCTGGTCTTGCACGTTGTTGACGCGGCGCATCCCGACCCGATTCTCCAGGTTCAGGCGGTCCGGCAGGTGCTGGCCGAAATCGATGGCTACGAGCCCAGTCGAGAGCTGGTTGTTCTCAACAAGATAGACCTGGCAACCCCCGAAGTCCGGGCGCAACTTCGAGCAACCTTCCCGAGCGCGGTAGAGGTTTCAGCGCTCACAGGGGCCGGTATGGACCACCTGCAACAGGTTATCCAGACTTCGCTGCCACGACCGGAGGTGGACGTGGACCTGATTGTGCCCTTTGCCGAGTCTGGGCTAGTTAGCAGAGCGCACGACACCGGTGAAGTCCTTTCTGAGGAATGGTCCGCCCGCGGCACGCACCTGGTGGCCCGGGTGGACGCGGAGCTCGCTGCCGCGCTTCTTCACGTCGCTATGGAAAACCCACCCGAGGCTCACACTTCAACAGGTAGCCTTGCAGGTGGGCAGAAGATCAAAGGAGACCATTTTGTCTGTTGAATCATCAGGAGTTCCTAACCTTGCGAAGGGTCGCCCTTCGAAACTCTCAGTTGTCGGGGCCGGTGCGGTTGGAACCGCAGTAGCCTATGCGGCAGCGATGAGCGGAAGCGCTCGTTCCATTGCCCTGTATGACATTAATGGCCCGAAGGTACGCGCCGAAGGTCTGGACATTGCTCACGGCATTCAGTTCACGCCCGTGGGTTCCGTGCAGGGCTCGGATGACATCAATATCCTGTCTGGCTCCGACCTTGTGGTCGTAACGGCGGGCGCGAAGCAGAAACCCGGACAGACCCGGATGGAGCTTGCCAACTCCACGGTCGGCCTCATGAAGAAACTGGTTCCCGACCTTCTTTCTGTTGCGCCTGACGCGATCTACATGTTTGTCACGAACCCGGTGGACGTGGTCACTTACGTTGCACTGCAGTTGATGGGCAAACCACGCGGTCAAGTCTTTGGGTCGGGAACCGTGCTGGACAGTTCACGCCTCCGCTACCTGATCTCTCAAGAAACAGGCGTTTCGTCGAAGTCGATCCACGCGATGATCGCGGGCGAACACGGGGACTCAGAGGTCGCACTCTGGTCCAGCGCTGAGATTGGCAACGTGCCTGTGGACCACTGGGGACCCACCCTTTCGGGGCGGATCTTCGACCGCAAGATACGTGAAGAGATCGCTAAGGACGTCGTCAACTCGGCCTATCACATCATCGAAGGCAAGGGTGCTACGAACTACGCGATTGGACTTGCTGCGAACGCGATTGCAAGTTCCGTGTTGCGGGACGAGCGCCGAGTCATGACTATCTCAACGTTCCTTGACGACTGGAACGGGATCTCCGACGTTTGCATGGCTGTGCCGACGGTTGTTGGGCGTGGTGGGGCAGGACGGATCCTTGAGCCGCCACTCAGTGCAGATGAACTCCGGGGCCTGCGCAAGTCTGCAGATCAGATCCGGAATACTGCCCGCGAGCTCGGTTTCTAAAGGGCGCGGACGACGGTCACGACCCGCCCAAGGATCTGGGCCAGGTCGGCCGGGATGGGGTCGAACTCAGGGTTGCGTGGTAGCAACCAGGCCCCGTCCCGGTCGCGTGACCACACCTTGACGGTCGCTTCGCCGTCAATCATCGCTGCAACGATTTCTCCGTTTTCGGCAACGTTCTGGGCGCGGACCACAACGTAGTCCCCGTCGCAGATTGCCGCGTCCACCATAGAGTCCCCGTGAACTTCAAGCACGAAGAGTTGGCCGCGGCCCGTCAGGCGAGTTGGAAGGGAAAAGACGTCCTCAACGTTTTGCTCAGCAGTGATCGGAGCCCCTGCCGCGATTTGGCCCACAAGCGGAATCGTGACCGCGTCGCCCTCTGCGAGTGAGACGGGAACCTCCACCGCGATGCGAGCACTTTCAGGGCTACCTTGAGTTCGAAGAGCCCTGGGGCGTCCCGCCTGGCGCGTGAGTGCGCCCATTTTCTCTAGGGAATCCAGGTGATATTTCACGGTCGAGGGCGAGGCCAGTCCCACCTGCGCGCCAATTTCGCGAACGGATGGCGGGTAGCCGGTGACCCTGATGCTTTCTTCCACCACGGCCAAGATCTGTTCTTGCCGAGGGGTTAGCTGCTTTTCTTCCGCCACGCGTGCCTCCCAGCTGGCTTTATGTTCACTCGCAGACTAACGGAAACAGGCCGCAATTCAAACAGGTGTTCGAGCGAGTCTTCATTTTGTCGGAGCGCTTTGGTATCGTACAGGTGTTCGACGAACAGGTGTTCGGGTCCTTGTTGGATCTTTTTGTGGGTCAGTGGAGGCAGCAATGAGTGCGGTGTCGACGTATGAATCAACCGGTCGGGACTCGGCGGTCCTGGGTGGCCCAGGCTCTCTTGCGCCGGTCATTGACCTGGCAGCTGAGCGGCGGCGTAGGCTAGTTCGGGACGCAGACTTGCAAAGGGCTCTTTCGCGCCATCCTGCCGGCTCTGCCCTTAGTGCTTCCAACCCCGGTAGTTCTGGGGTTACTTACCGTTTGGTGCTTCCCCTTTACGCGAAGATCGTTGGTTGGGCTTTAGCGTTTGCTTTGGTTGCCGGGCTTGGCGGAGTCCTTGGAACGGTTTTCCGTGCCGCACCGTACACGGGGGAGACCTACACGCACTCGGTTGCTGCAGGGGAGTCCCTTTGGGGGCTTGCTGAAGGGCTCGGGTTGACGCGTGATTTGCAGACTGTGGTTGAGGACATCCGTGCTCTGAATGGTCTGGAGAGTGTGACGCTACACCCTGGTCAAGAAGTCATCTTGCCGCTGGAGTAGGCATCGGTTGGCTCCTCCCATTTCGTTTGGTGGCTTCAGTGCGCTGCGCTACGGTTTCGGTATGGAATCGTGCCGAGGAGGCCCTGTTGCGTTGCCCATTTTGTCGAAATGAAGACACGCGCGTTATAGACACGCGCGTGGCCGACGACGGCACGGCCATTCGAAGACGTCGTGAGTGTGGAGTCTGCGGGAGCAGGTTCACCACGACGGAGACATCCAGTTTCTCTGTTGAGAAGCGCTCGGGCGTGCTGGAACCGTTCTCTCGAGCGAAAATAGTGGGAGGCGTCCGAAAGGCGTGTCAGGGGCGCCCCGTATCAGAACACGACTTGGCTTTACTTGCACAGCAGGTTGAAGAGAAACTCAGGGCCACGGGCCTCCCCGCTGTCTCGGCTGATGAGGTTGGTCGGGCCATTCTGCCATTTCTGCGCCAACTGGACGTCATTGCTTACATGCGTTTTGCTTCCGTTTATTCCTCGTTCGAATCCTTGGAAGATTTCCAGAACGCAATCAACCAGCTACGCAGCGAAAGTTCTGCCACGGAAGTCTAGAAGCTCCCCGAGTCCACCTCTTCGGTCATCTCAGCGTCCTTCACCACGTCTTCCTCTTGCCGCTCACGGATCAGGGGAAGGTCCCCCTGCTGTCCTTCAACCCCTTCCGCAGACTTGTCTCCGACCTGGGCCGCCACGGTAGCTAAGGTTTCGCGTGCGGTTGCAGTCTTTTGCCCAGCACGCTCGGCAAGATCCGACACCTGGGCCGCCAGGTCCTGCAGTCCGGAACGCAGGCCGGTCTGCAGGTCCAGAAGTTGGCGCTGAACCCTGCGGCGCATCACTTTGCCGAGTTGAGAACGGGGGAGTTCTTGAACCACCACGATCTGGCGGGGAAGAGCATAGCGAGCCAAAGACTTTTCAGCCCACTCACGGACATCTGCCAGCGTGATGGACGCGCCCGCCTCTAACACCAGGGCCGCAGTCACGTCGTCGCCCCTGTTAGTCCCACTCGGCATGCCGACGACAGCAACGTCCCTAACCCCGGGCATCGAACGCACCACGTCCTCAACCTGGCTGGGATAGACGTTGAAACCCCCGGTAATGATCAGCTCTTTGCGCCTGTCTGCCATGTACACGAAATCATCCCGCACCTGCACCAGGTCGCCAGTGTGCAGCCAGCCATCTCGGAGCACCTCGGCTGTCTCTTCAGGATTCTCCCAGTAGCCACTGAAAACCTGGGGCCCCTTCACCAGGAGTTCCCCGATCTGGCCGGGTGCCACATCTTGCTGCGGGTTTTCCGGGTCGACAATCCGAACGTAAGTCGAGGGGAAGGGAGCCCCTAGAGCACCGGCACGTTTATTCTCAGAAAGGGGTGAACCCAGCAGGACCGGAGAGGTCTCCGTCATCCCGTAGCCTTCGATAACCAAACCACCGGTAGCTTCTTCCCAGCGATTCGATAGGTCCTCTGAAAGCGGCATCGCCCCGGACAGCGTGAACGCCATGGAAGACAGGTCAGTGCCCAGTGCCTTCTGCTCGATTAGTAACCGCTCAAACATGGGTGGGACACCCACGAAAAACGTGCAGGGCAGGCGACGCTGGGCCAGCAGGATTTGCACCGGATCAAACTTTGGGAACACCGCAATCGTGGCGCCGAGCTGGATCGCTGACAGAAGAGTGACCGTCAGCCCGAATGCGTGGAAGTAGGGGAGGACCGAATAGAATGTTTCCGCCCCGTCATGCAGGGGCGCCACCCAGGCGATCGATTGAGTGACGTTAGAAGCCAGGTTCCCATGTGACAGGGCAACAGCCTTCGGCACTCCCGTTGTGCCTCCCGTGTGGATCAGCAGTGCGATGTCACTTGGCTTACCGGAATGCTTCCCGCTCCACGGCGCAGAGGAACGAACAGTTTTGCTCCAGCTCACAACCGAGCGGGGCGTCTTGGCTCCCAGAGCTTTCATTTTCTTGCGCACCGCGGGTAGTGGCAGCTTTAGTAGCAGTTGGGTCGCTTTGGACATGTCGTCCGCCAGGTTGACACCGAACACCTTGTGGTCCGCGCCTAGGAATCCCAGCTTTTCTACCGCGACTTCCCACGCCACACTGACCTTCGCCCCGTGCCGAGCGTACTCCTGCTCAAGTTCCGCTTCGGGTGCAAGCGGATTGTGTTCGACGACTATGCCCCCGATCAGGGCTGTAGCGAACAAAGCTACAACGTGCTGGGGACAGTTGGGCATGACCAGGGCTACCCGATCCCCTGGCCGGACTCCCGCGTCCCTCAAAGCGGTTGCGGCCTTTCTTACCTTTTCGGCCAGCTGTGCGTAGGTCGTCTGCTCGCTCAGGAAATCCAGGGCAACCCGCGTCGGGTAGCGCTTCGCCGAACCCATCAGCATATCCGCGACCATCAGGTCTCCGGCGTCAATGTAGTACGGGACGCCAGGGGCGTAGGCTTTACGAAGTTCTTCGGTGAGTGACATGTCTGCACCGCCCCTCTTTAGTTAGGCACGTCCATTCTACCCGCGGGCTTGATCAGTGAGTTTAGCGTTTCACTGCAGAGGTAAGTACCGAGTGTCGATGTTGACCCTGAGGCCGCTCACAGCTTCCACAACCTCGCGGGGAAGGGGAGTCGCTACATCCGTGATCGCGTACCCGATCGATCCGTCTGTGGCGAGCGCCTGCGCGTCCACGTTCACCCCGGTTTTAGCTAGCAGGTCGTTCAGGTTTGCCATGACCCCGGGAATGTTGTGGTGCATGAAAGTCAGGCGCCCAGCCGCCCCCCGGCTGGCAGGTAACGAGAGGTTCGGGACATTCACGGCCATTGAGGTGTTCCCCAGGCGCATGTAGTCAATGAGCTTCGCTCCGACGAACTGACCGATGTCGTGTTGCGCCTCAGTGGTCGACCCGCCGATGTGAGGGGTCAGGATGACGTTGTCCATACCCTGGAGCTCCGAGCCGAAGGGGTCACCGTTTTTCTTTGGTTCTTCAGGGAAAACATCGATCGCAGCGCCGGCCAAGTGGCCAGATGCCAGTGCTTCCTTGAGCGCTTCAACGTCGACGACAAACCCGCGGGACAGATTCACCAGGACGGAGCCCGGCTTCATTTGCGACAGTTCTTCGCTCCCGATCAGGGAACGGTTCGATTCCAAACCACTCACGTGGATGGAGACAACGTCGCTTTGCGACAGCACATCCTTCATTGACGAAGCGTGTTCGGCGTTCCCCAACGCAAGTCGCTCTTCAATGTCGTAGAACACGACGCGCATTCCGAGGGCTTCCGCAAGCACCGACAGCTGCGTCCCGATGTTGCCGTAGCCAATGATTCCCAGGGTGCGACCCCTGACCTCGTGCGCCCCATTTGCGCTCTTGTCCCAAAGTCCCCTGTGCATCATTGAGTTCTTTACGGTGAGCCTTCGCGTTAGGGCAATGATCTCGCCCAGGCCCAGCTCGACCACGGAGCGGGTGTTCGCATAAGGTGCGTTGAAAACTGGCACGCCACGCTCAGCCGCGCTTTCAGTTGCGATTTGGTTCGTGCCGATGCAGAACGCCCCGATGGCTTCCAGGGATGGGCTGCTTGCAAGGACCCTGCGGGTCACTTCCGTCTTTGAACGGATCCCCAGGATCTGCACCCCCTGTAGCGCCTCGATCAGGTCGTCTTCGCTGAGGCTTCCCTTCAGAAGCCGCACGTTCATGCCGGCCTTCTCAAGGATCTGTGCCCCGATGGGATGTGGGTTTTCAAGCAATAGAACGTTAGTCACGACTGCATCGTCGCCCTTTTGATTAGAGCGCGCTTTGTGATCCCACCTAGTGGCCCAGTGTTAGGGGACCAGGTCAAGTGCTTTTCGCCACGCCCTTGGTAGAGGCCTGCTGTGAATCGAGTGGAGTCTTTGGGTGGAACGGGTCATCGCTACGAAAAGATCTCCGGGCCCATCCTCTGCGATTTCTGCTGGTTCTACGACAAGGGTCACGTCGAACTCCAGTCCCTTCGCGCCGACCGCGCTCAGCAGGCTGACCCTGCTGTCCAGGGCTGTCGCGCCCTCTAGGTCAGCTCCCCACGCCCTAGCCCTTTCGTTCCCAACGATGATTCCGATTCGGCCAAGACCCTCGCCAGCTGAAGCATCCAGAGCGGCGCTTTCCTCTTCAAGTGCCACTTGCACTGCCGCCCAGACGGGGTCTACCACGGGCGGCAACGGACCCTTACCTTCGGGCACGACGGTGTCTGCAAGCGGGTCCTGGACCTCGCGGGCAGAGGTGAGCGGGAAGATGACCGGTTCGCCGAGCTCCGCAAGAACCGCTTGGGCCAGGTCCGTGATTGTGCGCGGGGTGCGGTAAGAGATGGTGAGGGCGTACTCTCCCTCCAATCCCCGGGCGGCTGGTCCCAGCGCCTGGTACCAGGAGGTCGGGCGGTCATGCCCGCGGGCCTGGTCCAGATCGCCAACTACAGTGATCGAGCGCGACGGACAGCGCCGCAGGATCGAGTGCCAAGCCATGGGGGACAGGTCTTGAGCTTCGTCTACAACGATGTGCCCGTAGGTCCAGGTGCGGTCGGCGAGTGCTCGTTCGGCTAGGGGCGCCCACTCCCTGGGGCCGCGGGCCTGAGCGGCCAGCATTTCCGCACTTACTATGCCGTCCCCAAGGTTCTGTCCGATCAGAGCGCTCTTCACTCGTTCCATCTCTTCACTTTCCGCCTGGGCGCGCGCTGCCTCTTCAGCACTGCGGATCGCTTCCGAGCTTCCCAAGAGTTCCTCTAACTGGTCCAGAAGGGGGACATCCGCCACGGTGAGGGGACTTCCGAGTGGGCGGGCAACCAGTCGCATGTCCTCTTCGCTGAGGCCCCTGGACACGCGGCGGAGAAGTTCGGGTTTCGCATACAGGCGCCCCAGAAGTTTCTCAGCCTTAGTTGGCATCCAACAGAGGTTTATCTCTCGACGGATGTCACGGTCAGCCCGAACTGTCTCGCGCCACCACGCCATGGTGTCGGCGTCAGCATCGTCGCCTGCAAGCTGGCGCGTGATGTCCTGCACCAGCTCTAAGGCAAAGCCGTCCCGCGCGACGTTGTGCGGGGCGCCCGATCGTCTTGCCTTCGTTCGCGCGGCGCGCACCATTTCTGGGGAAAGAGTGGCTTCCTTCCCGTCGACTGTAAAAAACTTTGTCTCGCTGGGTAGGCGCTGTAGGTCCTTGACCGCCGCTGCAAGCGTTTCGACCCAGTCGAGCCTCCCTTTGGCGCGGGCCACTTCGGCAGAGTCCATTTCACGTGCGTCGATGCCCGGGACCAGGTTCCCAAGGGTGACTGAGACAACCCCGTTTTCACCGAGGGAGGGGAGCACCTGTTCTATGTAGCGCAAGAACACTGGGGAAGGACCGACAATGAGCACGCCGGATTTCTCGAGCCTTTCACGGTGTGCGTAAAGCAGATAGGCAGCGCGGTGAAGGGCAACCGCAGTTTTTCCGGTTCCAGGGCCACCTTGAACCACCAGGACGCCCTTTTCAGGGGCTCGGATGATCGCGTCCTGTTCAGCTTGGATGGTCGCAACGATGTCTCCCATGCGCCCTTCGCGTGCCGAGGCCAGCGCGGACATCAGGGCGCCCTCGCCCTGGAACGACAGTCCCTTGTCCATTGCTCCCTGGGCGTCAAGAACATCATCCTCGATTGAACGGACCTTACGCAGATGGGTCAGGATGTGCCGCCTTCGCAGAACCCCTGAAGGGTCCGCCGCTGTTGCCTGGTAGAAAGGCCTGGCTGCGGGGGCCCGCCAGTCAACCAGGAGCCGGCCGCCCTGGTCGTCAGGAAGGCCCGCCCGTCCTATGTAGTGGCTGGCGCCGCCATCCATGTCGATACGGCCGAAAACCAGGCGGTCCTCGATCTGCTCCAAACGGGCTGCCTGATCCCCAAAGTGCGCGGCCTTCGCGTCCCTCTCGGTGCGGGCCTGAGGGGAACCCCAAGCCCCTTCACTTTCGATTTCTCGCTGGGCGGCGCGGTACTCGCTTCGCAGGCGTTCTAGGACCTGGTAGGCGTGGTCTACGGCAGTTTGTTCTGCCGCAACCTCTTCGGCGTGCGAGGGTGCGCCGGCGTCCATGACCCCTCCACTTCTATGTCCTAAGGCGGACCGGAAAACAAGACACTCTATTATTCCCTACTTGAAGGGTCCTTTGGGAGCCGCGATTTTCCTGCTGGCTGATCTGTTTTCCTGTTGGCTCAATTGGCCCCCGCGCCCTCGCCCACACCCCTGTTCGGCGATACGGTTGAACCAGAACCTTTGGGAAGTAGGAAGACTCATGAGCCGCCCTCACGAGCTATTTGAACCGGGTCCTGCCATCGGAACAAGAGCCAGGATCCTGGTAGCTCACCTGGAAGGAGCCCTGGACGCGGGCTCCGCCGGGGGCCTTGCCGTGCACCAACTGCTCCGCACCCTGGACCCGCAGCGGGTCGCAACTTTCTATTCGGACGAACTGCTTGATTACCGTTCGCACCGCCCCGTAATGGAGGTTGAGAACTGGGTCACTACCGGGGTTCGCGCCCCCCAGATCGTAATCGACCTAGTCCATGACGACCAGGGTCAGCCGCTCCTGATCCTGCACGGCCAGGAACCCGACTCGAAGTGGCACGCGTTCACTGACGCGGTGATTTCCCTGGCAGAGGAATCCGGTGTCGAAGCTGTAATCGCGCTGCACGGATTGCCCGCTGCGGTCCCTCACACCAGGCCCACTGCCGTTCACGTGCAGTCAACCGATGCTGACCTGATCCCAGACCAACCCCAAATGGGTGGTGTTGCACAGTTCCCGGCCCCCTACACCTCCTTTCTGCAGCACAGGTTTTCCGAAAGAGGGCGGACCGGCCTGACGTTGCTCGCGACCGTTCCCTACTACATGGCCAATGCGACTTTCCCGGGTGCCTCCTCCGCCCTGATCCGCAGACTCGCCGACATGGCAGAACTTTCCCTACCGGTCGGCGATCTTGAGCGTGGTGCGGACGAGGAAGCCTCACAGGTCGACCAACTGGTTGAACAGAGCCGTGACCTACGCGGCACAGTGTCCGCGTTAGAGCGTCACTTCGACAACGTCGTTAACGGCGGTGAAGAGCGGGTAGAACAAGAAGATCTGCCTGAAGAGATTGACTCGATCGGTGTTTGGGAGCGGGTCATGAAGTCGGAAGCTGCCGACAGTGCCATCCCGGAAGCCGAACGGCTACTGGACTCCACCGACTCGCTTGCGGACTCCATTGGCGATGCGATCGAGAAGTACCTGAAGACTTACTCCAAGCGTAAGAGCCATGATGACAACCCGGCGGCCGGCAACACCCCTGACGTTCCGTTCGGGCGTCACCGTGCTCCAGAAAGCTGGGAGATTCAGATCGAGGGAGACTTCCCGGACGGTGACGCTGACGGCTCGGAACTCGAAGGTTAGTTTTGACCTTTAGCAGTGGGGTTTGGCTCCCCCCAGCCAGCTTCGGATTTCGCTAGAACGGTAGAGCGCTACAGGTAGAGGCAGTTTCCGCAACTCTGTCTGCAGTTGCTCCGTGTCTGCACGGCCCTGATCCCACGCGGCAACGGCCAGGTTCCCCAGCCGCGCACCTTTCCAGACTTTGCGGTCTGTTACCACCATGGCGTTCCTGAAGGTCTCTATCACTCCAGCGATGTCAGCCTTGCCGTTTCGGGAGCCTCCGTGCGCGACGTTCGACAGGTAAACCCCGCCGGGATTCAGTCGGCTTTTCACAAGCTGGGTCCAAGAGAGCGATATGAGGTCTTCGGGGGTGGCGTCCCCGGCGAACGCGTCGCGCACGATCACGTCGTACGTTCGCGTTGAGCCTTCTAGCAGGGCTCGCGCATCCCCGTGCCGGAGCCTGATGGGATCCCCGGGGCGGATCACGCGCCATTCCTTCAATAGGTTGACCAGTTTGAGGTCTGTGTCTGCTGCGACCTGCCTGCTTTGCTTCCTGGTTACAGACCAGGCCAGGGGGAGCGAGCAGGCTCCTGCGCCGGCATGGAAAATGCGGAGCGGCTCTGACTCTTCGCGCATGGAGCGAAGCAACAGATCCAAGTGCTGCATGTATTCAAACTCCAGGCACTCCGGCGCATCCAGATCGGTTTGCGATTGTTCCATTCCCGCCGTGAGCAGGGTCAGCGTGCTGCCGTCTAGCCGAAGCAGCATTTCGGAATCGGTTAGGGCAGCCAGGCTGCGGGCTGTTTTTTGGGGTGCTCTGCTTCTGGTCACGGTCAAACCCTGTCACAATCGACGTGGAAGGGGGCGTCGCCACATTGGCGGCAGGCAAGGAAACGGGGTGAACGTGTCGGTTAGGCAGGAAAGTGGGGGCCGCCCTTTCTGGGGGACGGACGATTCAGCAGCTTTCATCTTGCACGTCGACATGGACAGTTTCTTCGCAGCGGTCGAGGTGAAGGAGAACCCCGAGCTGGTTGGCAAGCCTGTGATTGTGAGTGGCCTGGGCAATCGCGGCGTTGTCACGTCGGCTACCTATCAGGCTCGACACTACGGTGTGAACGCAGGGATGCCGATTGCGAGGGCCAGGGCCCTGTGTCCGCACGCCACGTTTCTCCCCGGCCGCCACGGTCTCTACTCTGACTACTCCAAGAAAGTCATGGCCGTTTTAGGAACCGTGACTCCCCAGGTAGAGCCCCTCAGTATTGACGAGGCATTCCTTGACGTCTCTGGCTCTCGCCTTAGGCTCGGTTCACCAATGGAGGTGGCCAAGAATCTTCGCGCCCGAATCCGGGAGCAACTCGGGCTACCAGCTTCCGTCGGTCTTGCCTCGACTAAGTCCGTAGCGAAAATCGCTTCGGGCTTAGCCAAGCCGGATGGCGTGTTGCTGGTACCGGCAAACCAGACTGTTCCGTTCCTGCATTCCCTGCCGGTCGGGGCACTTTGGGGAGTCGGGAAGACAACGGAGGCAAAGCTCTCCGAGTGGGGCATAACGACCGTGCGGGAGCTTGCGAACACTCCGCTTCAGGAGCTTACGCGACTGCTTGGGGTGGCCTCGTCCAATCACCTCCACAACTTGGCGTGGGGGAGGGATGACAGGGAAGTCGGCCCTACGGCGCGCGAAAAGTCGATCTCGACAGAGCAGACCTTTGAGACGAACGTGACCAGTCTTGACAAGCTCAGTGCCCAGGCCTTGGACGCGGCGTACCAATGTGCGGCACGGCTCCGACAGGTGGGCCTTCTCGCTTGGACCGTGAACCTGAAGTTGCGGGGAGCGGATTTCAAGACGATCACCCGAGCCAAAACACTCTTTGCTCCGACTGATGTCGGCCAGGTTATTGCCGAAGAGGCATTGGGGTTGCTACGAAAGCAGCGGATGCCTTCGGGGGGAGTGCGTCTACTGGGGGTTGGGGTCTCCTCTCTGGTTAGTGAGGACGACGGGATTCCGGTTGCGCTCGACCAGGATGAGCGAAGGCGCGAAAGCGAGGTCGTGATGGATCTTGCAGCGCGGAGGTTCGGGTGGGGCGCGATCCTTCCTGGGACTCTCATCGACCGGGCTGGGAACGCCGACTCGAATGAGGCAGACTAAGCTGGTATCTGTACAGTGGTTCGGGTAGGCGTCAATGTGAAAGGGGGGTCATGGCTCTTTCTGACTATGAAAAGCAAGTGCTGGCTGAGATGGAGCAGCATCTACGGCAGCAGGACCCCGGACTTGCGGACGCCATGGCGAAGGGTGCTCCCAGTAGCCCCGAACCTGAGGAGTCCAGCAAACCACTGTCTGTTCGTCGCATCGCGATCGGGAGCATTCTGGCCGCCGGTGGGCTCGGCATTGTGCTGGTCGGCGTCTCGATGGGCTTTTCTTTCCTGACAGTGGTTCTTGGTGTGCTCGGCTTCGCGATGATGGTTGGTGGCGTGCTTTACGCACTCAGCACAGAGGAGCCTTTTGGCAAGGGCAAGGGCAAAAAGCGGGGCGGCTCCGCCAGTGCCAACCCTGCGCCGGCTGCTACCAAGTCCAGTGCGCGCTCAAGCGCGTCGCGTCAGGCGGAGCGCCGGAGGCGTTGGGAGCAACGCGGCAACTAGCCGCCCCGAGCGTTGGTCCGCCGTCCGCCCCAAGCGCCACTAGCCCGCCCCAAGGTACAACTAGTCCGTCCCAAGTGCCACGCCAGGCACTCTTCGTGCGGCATTTGCAGTAGCGTTCCTAGCGTCCAGCTACCAGCCTTCCAGGCGTAGTGCCTGGCGACGTCTGCAATGACTCTTTGCCGGGAGCCTGCAATGACGCGGCTAACGCGACTACTAGCCCGACCCGCAGCCAAGACTTCTGTTCCTGACCTCGGATGAAACGGCGTCGCTGACCTCGGATGAAACCACTACGGGCTGCACGGCGGTGCTCCTGCTGTGCGTGTCAACGCACAGCCTGGTTCTGAGGCAGGATCTGACGTTCGGGACGCCACGACCTTACACCGGAGCGCGTCTGTTGTAGGTCGGTGGCAGGTTGTGGCGCAGAATCGCTCCCGGCAAGGGCCTAGGACGCCACGACCTTACACCGGAGCGCGTCTGTTGTAGGTCGGTGGCAGGTTGTGGCGCAGAATCGCTCCCACACTGGCCCGAGGCTCGAATGCGACCGTTGCGGGAAAGAGTCGCGTAGTCGGGGTAGCAAAGGCTTGGAAGCGCAGGCCTGCACGCCCGCTTGCTGATGAGGGCTCACCGTTGCAAGAGCGATTTGGTGCGAAATAGGAGCACTTTGGGCGCGAATTGGGTCGGAGTGGAGTGAAGTGGAGTACTATGGAGCAAATCGGAGGGAGGGGACCGTGTTTCTTGGTACGTACGAACCGAAGCTCGACGACAAAGGCCGCGTCATCCTGCCCTCGAAGTTCCGGGAGCAACTGGCTGACGGTCTGGTCCTTGCCCCCGGACAAGAGCGTTGTCTCTACGTAGTGGCCCGGAATGAGTTCGAACAGATGGTCACCGAACTCCGAAACGACCAAGCCAAAGTCAAGAACCCCAGCTACCTGCGTTTCCTGTTCTCTGGGGCGGAAGATTCCACCCCCGACAGGCAGGGAAGGGTCACCGTGCCGCAACGACTCAGGGAATACGCCGGCCTGAGCCGCGACCTGGTCGTTATTGGTGCCGGGACCAGGGCGGAGATCTGGGATGCGGAGGCCTGGCAAAACTACGTGGCTGCAACAGAAGAGGAGTTTGCGAACACGACACAGGAAGTCATTCCCGGCCTCTACTAGCGTCTCGTGACTGTGGCCTCTCGCCGCAAGATCTGAGGTTACTTCCCCAATCGCAGATCCTGCGGAAGGGGGCCAGGGCCACGAGACCGGATAGGAACAGCGGGACCGAGAAAGAGCAGTGGCCCCGAGTAGGCAGATCGAAGCAGGCAGTTCAGGAAGAGAAGAAGCAGGCAGTTCAGGAAGACAAGCGGTACTGGAGCAGGCAGTCCAAAGAAAGTGCAACGGCACCCGGGCAGGAACAAGGAGGTCCGACGTGGAAATTGGCCACAAGTCAGCGCGTGATCGTCACACACCCGTGTTGCTGAACACCTGCCTGGATCTTCTGGCCCCCGCGTTCGATGTCCCGAAACCGCTGATGGTTGACGCAACCCTGGGGCTTGGAGGCCACACGGAAGCCGCCCTGGAACGGTTTCCGAGTCTCCGCGTCATCGGAATCGACAGGGACCCACAAGCACTCGAGTTGGCCCGGATTCGCCTAGAACCCTTCGGCGACCGGTTCCGGCCCTTCCTGGGCACGTACGACCAGATCGACCAGGCAGTGGGCAACGAGAAGGCGGATGGGATCCTTATGGATCTCGGTGTCTCCTCAATGCAACTTGATGAATCCGAACGAGGGTTCGCATACTCCATCGATGCGCCCCTTGACATGCGCATGGACCCCACCGGCCCCGTGACAGCGGCCGACCTGCTAAACGAGGCATCGGAGGAAGAGATAACCCGGATCTTGTGGGAGGGCGCGGACGAAAAGTTTGCTAGGAAAATCGCTCGCAACATTGTTTTAGCCAGGGAAAAGAAGCCCCTGGAGCGCACCGGGGAGCTTGCCCAGATCGTCGCGGACTCGATCCCCGCTCCCGCCCGAAGGACCGGGGGACACCCCGCCAAACGAACCTTCCAAGCTGTTCGGATAGCCGTCAACAATGAGCTACGCATTCTGGAAGAAGCCCTCCCCACCGCGCTTGCTTCGCTTCGAGTGGGCGGACGCATCGTGGTGATGAGCTACCAGTCACTCGAAGACAAGATCGTCAAAAAGGTCTTCGCCAAGGGGGCGGTAACCCGCGGAGCCCAGCTTCCAGCCGGGGTCCCCGTCATGGCGGCCGAAGCAGATAAAGGGCGCAGGCTCACCCCCTTAACTCGCGGCGCAGTTAAGGCTGAGCCGGAAGAAATCAGTGCCAACAAACGAGCGAGCTCCGTGCGGCTACGCGCCGCAGAACTGAGCGGGGAATGGAGCAAGAATGTCAGCTAACGCATTGCGCTCCGCACCCCTGCAGGTTCCAAGGCAGGCGTCCGCCCCGCGCAGGCCCGCTGCCACGCCGACTACGGGGATGTCCGAGCGCCCTGCGCTGAGTGTGGTTCGTCGCGCGGAGCCACTTGAGGTCGGTCGCACTTGGCCCGTCATCCTGATGGCCGTGCTGGCACTCGTTGCAGCCATCGCAATTCCCTTAGCGGTGAACACGCAAATGGCCCAAACCTCTTACGAGATCAGGGACCAGCAGGTGGAACTAGCAGAACTCGAGGCTCAGCAAGCTGTGCTTGAGACCCGGGTGTTAGAGGTTGCTTCTCCTGAATCACTAGATGCCAAAGCCCGCAGTCTGGGGTTGGTCCCTATCAAGAAGATTGGGACCCTGTCTCTAATCGATGGAACCCTTAGCGGAGGGGAGCCAGCAAGTGAGTGACGCCGCGGCGGTCAGTCGAAAGCGCGGCCGGGCCGTCTGGATCATTGTTGCTGCAGCCCTGATTGGCTGTGCTGCCCAACTCTTCAACATTCAGATCGTGAAGGGCGCCGAGCTCGCCGAGCAGGGGCGTGCTGTCCGAACGTCTTCATCGAATCCCGATGCTCCCCGCGGCGCGATTCTGGATGCTTCAGGGCAAGTCATGGTAGACACCGTCAAGACCTACCACATTGCGGTAAACCAAAAGAACATCACCGAACACCGGCGCTACGAGGACGGCGAACTGGTTGGGGAAGGTCCGGCGGACGCCGCGAAGCTCTTAGCCCCAATTTTGGGATGGGACCCCAGCGAACTCGGGGGTGAGATGCTCGGGGACTCCACCTACCACTACCTGGCAAAAGATGTTGACGCCACGACCTACAGGGACATTCGACGGCTTGGTATCTACGGGATTGAATGGGAGCCGAGCTTCGAGCGGCTGTATCCCGCGGGCTCAACTGCGGCCGCGGTTTTGGGTTCTGTTGATTCTGAAGGCAACGGGAACGGCGGATTGGAGCTTGTCTATAACGAGGTACTGACGGGGATCCCAGGCGAAGAAAGCTACGAGATAGGGCCCACGGGTGCGGTCATGCCGGGCGCTAAAGTCACCACGAAGCAACCTGAACCGGGGGCGACCCTACACACTACGTTGCATTCAGACCTTCAGCATTCGGTGGAGGTCGCGCTAGATGCAGCAGTCGCGAAGTTCGGGGCAGAGTGGGGAGCCGTGGTAGTCATGGAGATAAGCACGGGCAGGGTGTTGGTGCTTGCAGACTCGGAAGTCACAGACCCCTCAAACGGTCCTCAACAGTCTAAAGCCGTGCAGATGGTCTACGAACCGGGCTCTGTCGGTAAAGTCCTCACGTTCGCGACTGCCCTAGAGCAGGGAGTCATCGATCCATACACCGAGTTCACGGTCCCGGACCGGTACGAGATCGAAGGGGAAACGTTCAGGGACGTCACTGATCACGAAACCTACATGCGGACCGCAACGGGGATCCTGGCGCAGTCATCCAACACCGGCACTATCCAGGTCGGCTCTCGAGTTTCAGACGAGGATCGCTACCAGACGTTCTTGGACTTGGGACTCGGCTCCACAACGGGGATCGAACTACCTGGAGAATCTGCTGGCATTCTCCACGATCCAAGCGAGTGGGACACACGCACAAGGTACACCACCATGTTTGGGCAGGGGATGGCAATCACTGCCCTACAGTCCACCGCACTGGTGGCAGCCATCGGGAACCATGGCGTCTGGAACGCCCCGACCATTGTTGACGGCTGGACCGACGCGGACGGCACCTTTCACGAACAGGAGACAAAAGCTCCCCACCAGGCAGTACGGTCCGAGGTGGCAGACACCCTCCTGCTAATGATGGAGTCGGTCGCAGGTCAGGGCGGAACCGCCGGCCTAGCTAACGTCGAGGGCTACAGAATCGCCGTGAAGACGGGTACGGCCGAGCTGATTCAAACCGGAGGTATCGTGCCGTCTATGGCGGGAGTGATTCCTGCCGACGACCCGCAACTTGCCATCACCGCGGTTCTTTATGACCCCGCGCTCAAACTGCATTCGGGCGACTCGATCGCACCCCTCTTTTCAAGCGTGGCAACAGACGCTGTCCGCAGTCTCGGGATTTCCCCTTCAGAGGAGACCGCACAGTTGTTCCCGACGGGGGCCGAAGATTCCTGACGCGCGTATCCTTCGGGGTGGCAAGTTGAATAAGGAGGACGTATGGAGCGCGACCTGGGCTTCGTCGCTAAAGCCGTGGACGGCCGTCTACTAGATCCACACGCGGAAACAGTGCAGGTGGACTTGGCGTTGGTAGTCACCGATTCTCGTGAAGCAACCGAGGGGTCAACCTACGTCGCGCGAGTCGGTGAGCATTCAGACGGTCACGACTACTGCGCCCAGGCGGTCCAAAACGGTGCAACCTGTTTGATCGTTGAGCGTCCCGTCCAGGCTGGAGCCGCTGACCAAATCCTGGTCGAGGACGGCACACTGGCACTGGGGAAGCTGGCCCAGGCGCATCTGCAGAGCCTGCGCGAAAGCGGCGACATCACCGTAATCGGGATAACCGGGTCGGCCGGCAAAACGACAACGAAAGACCTGCTTGGGTTCGCGCTCTCCCAGTTTGCACCCACGGTTTGGCCGATACTCTCTTACAACAACGAGGTTGGCTGTCCCATAACCATCCTGAAAGCGCAGCCAGACACCCGCTACCTGGTGCTGGAGATGGGGGCTTCCGCCGCGGGGGAGCTAGCGTACCTGACGCGGCTAGCTCCGTTAGATGTTGCACTGGTCCTGATGGTTGGTCGCGCTCACCTGGGTGGGTTTGGGGGGATCCAGGAACTGGCGGACGCGAAAGCAGAGCTGGTCCAGGGGCTTTTACCGAGCGGTGTCGCTGTCCTGAACCTTGACGATCCCGCTGTCTCCGCTATGGCCCGCCATGCGCCCGGCCGCATCTTTTGGTTTTCGGCTTCCGGAGAGCCCGGTGCGGACCTTTGGACTCAAGACGTGCATTTCGATGCACTGCAACATCCGAGCTTCGAACTGGTGGAACCAGGAAGAGCCGCGGAAGTGCAACTGAGCCTTGTTGGCAAGCACCAGGTGAGCAACGCTCTTGCCGCAGCCTCCGTCATGGTGGCGACAGGCTTGGAGCTCGGGGATGTTGCCGCAGCTCTAAATGGGGCACATGCGGGTTCGCCCCACCGCATGGACGTGAAGGGCCTAGTGCTCCACCTCCACGACGGGCGCGAATGCTCGGTGACGCTGATCGACGATTCTTATAACGCAAACCCCGACTCAATGGCAGCAGCGTTTCTTACGGCTCGAGCTCTAGCCGGAGAGGGGCGCTTGCTGATGGTCCTTGGGTCGATGCTTGAACTCGGTGAGCAATCGGATCAGATCCACGCTGAAGTCGGCGCCAAAGCACTCGCAGCTGAGCCGGCAGCACTGGTCCTGCTGAGCGGAGCAGAGCGTTACCTCAAAACGGACACGCGGGGGAACGTAGCTGAGTTCACGGCCGAAGTAGGTACGGGTCCCGCAGAAGCACCTAGGGTGTTAGAAGACCACTTGGAACAGGGCGACACGATCCTGGTCAAAGGGTCGAATGCGTCCGGCGCCTGGCAGGTTGCGGACGCGTTAGTGGGCCTGTCGAGGAGTGTGGTGGAGGAGAAAGCGACATGATCGGTGTCATCGTTGCGTTTTCGGTCGCTCTGGTTGTGAGCATTTCTTGTACGCCGCTTCTAATCAAATTCCTGATTCGAAACGAGTACGGGCAGTTCATCCGTCACGATGGACCGACCAGCCACCACGTGAAGCGCGGGACACCCACCATGGGCGGTCTGGTCATCATTTTGGCGATCATTGTCGGGATCTTCGCCGGATCGGGAGTGAACGGGTACTGGCCACGGTATTCCGCCTGGCTCCTAATGTTCCTGCTGGTCGGTCTAGGGTTCATTGGTTTCCTTGACGACTTCATCAAGATCAGTCGCCACCGCAGCCTGGGCCTTCACGCCTGGGCGAAGATTGTTGGTCAACTCGCGGTCGGAACCGCGTTCGCGCTACTTGCCTTGGCTTTCCCGAACTATGCCGGGCTGACGCCAGCCTCGATGAAAGTCTCGCTGTTCAACGGTTTTGCTATCGACTGGGAGTTCATGGGGTACGGCGTCGGGGTCGTCCTGTTTGTCCTTTGGGTGAACTTGCTGGTGGCAGCGTGGTCCAACTCTGTGAACCTGACGGACGGCTTGGATGGTCTTGCGACCGGAGCTTCAATCGCAGCCTTTGCCGGCTACACGCTTATCGCCTTCTGGCAGTTCAGCCAGTCCTGTGTGCGGACCCCGGACCCGGGAGTCGGCTGCTATGCAACCCGGGACCCGCTCGCTCTGGCCATTGTCTCGGCTGCGGTCGTTGGCGCTCTGGTTGGCTTCCTGTGGTGGAACGCTTCGCCCGCCCAAATCTTCATGGGTGACACGGGATCCCTAGCTTTGGGCGGTGTCTTTGCCGGGCTCTCGGTGCTTTCCCACACTGAAATAATCGCGATCCTGATCGGCGGGCTCTTCTTCATAACCACGATGTCGGACGTGATCCAGATCGGCTCCTTCAAGCTGAGACACGGCAAGCGAGTCTTCAAAATGGCTCCGCTGCACCACCACTTTGAGCTGAAAGGCTGGAAAGAAGTCACCATCGTTACCCGGTTCTGGATTATTGCCACACTCTTCGTTTTTGCGGGTGTGGGAGCCTTCTACCTGGAATGGGTGGCCTCGAACTAATGAGCAGAGAAGCCCCGGAGCGAGTAGCGGTTCTCGGTGCCGGTCTCTCCGGGCTAGCCGCACTGGGGT
>CAYFRQ010000007.1:27279-48343 GCA_964345615.1 uncultured Actinomyces sp.
CCGGAGCGAGTAGCGGTTCTCGGTGCCGGTCTCTCCGGGCTAGCCGCACTGGGGTTGCTGAACGATCGCGGGATCGACGCGATGCTCTTCTCGCAGGGACCGCCCGCAGGCGCGCCCCAGGTGCCTTTGTTGGTTGAGGAAGACCCTGTGCTCCTAGCCTCTGCTGTCGAAGATTTCGGTGCCGACGTGGCGGTACTGTCCCCGGGGATCGCACCTGGATCTCCCCTGGGCCAGGCCCTTTCCGAGCTAGATGTGCCCCTCACTGGCGAGGTCCAACTGGCCTGGGACCTGACACGCTTGGACGGTGAAGATTCTGTGCCTTGGCTGTGCGTGACGGGAACGAACGGCAAGACTACAACGGTCGGAATGCTCTCCTCGATTTTGCAGGCAGCTGGCAAGACCAGCCCCGCCGTCGGCAACATCGGATACCCGATAACCAGGGCAGTGCAGGAGCCCGCGGACGCCCTGGCCGTCGAGCTGTCCTCTTTCCAGTTGGCGACCCTTCGAGGCCTGCGCCCTCTTGCTTCCATCTGCCTAAACATTGACGACGATCACCTTGACTGGCACGGATCGCGGGAGCAGTACGCGCTTGCAAAAGCCCGGGTTTACGACGGTGTTTCCCGCGCGCGGATCTTCTTTCAGGACGAACCACGAACTCGTCAGATGGCGGAGAATGCTTCGGGAGCAGACAGCTCCGCCCTGGTCCCGTTGGCGTTCGGCGAGGTCCCACGCGGGGCACTAGGTTTGTCCGGGACCCGGGTGATTGATCGTGCCTTCGGTGCCGGGTCTGACGGCGAGGTCTTGTTTGACCTCTCGCAAGTCCCCACGCTGTTCGCTCCTGGAGCGGATGGATCCGATCCCCTGGTGCGGGACGCGCTGGCAGCCGCAGCTCTAGCCCGAGCCGCAGGCGTGGAGGCCTGTTTCGTCCGTGAAGGGCTGGCGTCCTTTTCACCTGCGGGACACCGCCGCGCGCTGGTGGAAACAACTGACGGAGTGCGCTGGATCAACGACTCGAAGGCGACAAATGTCCATGCGGCCCTCGCAGCAGCGAGAACTGTCGAGCCGGGCAAGCTGGTTTGGATCGTGGGTGGGGACGCGAAGGGGCAAGACTTGACTCCGCTCTTTGAACTCGCTGGAAAACAGGCGAAAGCTCTGGTGCTAGTGGGCGCGGATTCGGCTGCGCTTCTGGAGCTTTACGACAACAGTGGAGGGGGCGTTGCGCTTCATACCGCGACCGGGGGAACGGACGGGCCTGCCGCCATGAGAAATGCCGTGCGTGCCTGCGCTGATTTTGCACTCCCTGGAGATACGGTGTTGTTAGCTCCTGGCTGCGCATCGTGGGACCAGTTCAGCAGCTACGAAGAGCGCGGGACCGCCTTCGCTGAGGCCGTTAGAGAACTGCAGGTGAAAAAGGGGGACTGATGGTACCCCGCAAGATCGCGACCGGTAGGCGACTGCCACGTATTCGCCTGGCTACGGCCCAACAGCCCGCGTCCCAAAAGGCCAGCCAGACCTACTACTTCATCCTGGTTCCCGCTTTGCTCCTTGGAACCTTCGGGTTGATGATGGGGTTTTCTGCCACCTCGGTCACCTACATTGCTCAAGGCGTGAACCCCTACCAGCCTTTCGTACGAACCCTGCTGATCGCCGGTGCTGCACTGGTCACTGCGACCGTTGCTGCGCTTATCCCGCCCAGGTGGTGGGAACGGTGGGCATTTTCGATTTTTGCTGTCTCTCTGATCTTGCAACTGCTTGTTATCCCGTTTGGCATCACCGAGGGAGGGAACACGAACTGGCTCAACATCCCCGGCATAAACCAGACTTTCCAGCCTTCAGAGTTCCTGAAACTTGGCACGGCGCTAATGCTGGGGCGCGTCCTTAGCGGACACCCCATCAACCCGAAGTCGGCGCGCGACGTGGCTCTGTGGGTCGGGATCCCATCCGCTTTAGCGATGGCCTCAGTCATGGCGGGCGAGGACATGGGCACCATGCTGATTTTCGTTGCCATCGTGATCGGAGCCCTCTGGATGGGAGGCGCCCCGGGCAAGTGGTTTGGCTACCTGGGGTTGGCAGGCATAGGCATCCTGATGTTCCTGATAACCCTGAGTCCGTCACGCGTGCGCCGTGTCCTTGAGTTTTTGCCCGGCGGAGGAAGCGCCCCCGACCCCTCGGCACCAACACAAACCGATCACGGACTCTGGGCCCTTGGCTCCGGCGGGCTGACCGGGCTGGGCCCGGGAGCCTCAAGAGAGAAGTGGGACTACCTCCAGGAAGCCCACACCGACTTCATCCTGGCCATTATCGGTGAGGAGTTCGGGTTGCTGGGAACCGTCGCGCTACTCATGGTCATGGGTGCTTTGATCTACGGGATCTTTCGACTTTCTGCCAATTCCCCGAACGGCTTCGTGCGGGTCGCATCCGGAGCTATTGGGGCTTGGATCGCCGTGCAGACTCTAGTCAACGTTGGGACTGTCATCGGGTTGGTCCCGGTGATTGGGGTCCCGTTCCCGCTCGTGTCCTACGGCGGCTCTTCTTTCTTATTCACTGCCCTTGCGATCGGAGTTCTGCTCTCTTTCGCCAGATACGACGTCACGGCTGTCTCAACTGAGACAGACCCGCCGCGGACCAATCCCACCTCAACCAACAAACGGAAGGCCTCATAATGTCTCTGCGCGTGGTTTTAGCCGGCGGGGGGACCGCCGGCCACGTGAACCCCTTGCTTGCTACTGCGGACCAGTTTCGGGCGGAGGGAGCCGAACTCATCATCATTGGGACCGAAGAGGGCTTGGAGAAAACCCTGGTTCCTGCCGCCGGATACAGACTGCTCACCATACCGAAGGCCCCGGTTCCAAGAAGGCCGTCAAAGGACCTGTTTAGGTTCCCCGGCAAGCTCTCGACGGCTGTGAAGAAGACTAAAGCCGTTATCGCCGGGTCCGACGTAGTCGTCGGGTTCGGGGGCTACGTCGCCGCTCCCGCCTACCTTGCAGCGTCCTCATTGGGTGTACCTTTCGCAGTCCACGAGCAAAACGCCATCCCGGGATGGGCAAACAAACTTGGTGCACGGAATGCCTCGGCCGTGGGGCTCACCTTCCGGGACACGGAGCTCTACGCGAAGCACGGATTCACCGAGGTTACGGGGATGCCACTACGAAAAGCAGTGGTGGAGCTGGGCGAGGCCCGTTCTACGGAGCAGGGGCGGCTCGAGGCAAGAAGGCACGCGGCGGAACACTTCGGGCTGGATCCTGACCTGCCGACACTGCTCATTACGGGCGGTTCGCAGGGCGCCTTGACGCTGAACACAGTGTTTGCGGAAGCCGCTTCCCTCTTTCCCTCGGACGTGCAAGTTTTGCACGTGTCTGGCATAGGAAAAGCTGAAAGCGTGTTGGAAACACTGGGAGATGACCCGGGGATTCCCTGGATCGTGCGGGAATATGAGGACCGGATGGACTTGGCCTTCGCGGCCGCAGACCTGGTTGTCTCACGAGCGGGTGCGGGCGCAGTCTCGGAGCTCATGTTCTTAGGACTGCCTGCCGTCTACGTTCCGTTCCCTATCGGAAACGGTGAACAGGCCTTGAACGCACGTGACCAAGTCGATGCGGGTGGCGCACTGCTAGTAGAGGACCAGGACCTGGATGCCGGAGTAGTATCTGACCTTGTGATCCCCCTGCTGCTCGACTCTCAATCTCTGTCTGAGATGTCGCGGCGGTCCCGCGAAGTGTCGCCTGGAGATGGGGCAAAGAATCTGGTTCGACTGATTGAGGTCGCAGCATGAGTGAAGAACAAACGGGTGAGCAGTTCTCCGTGGATCCCAGCTATCACCTGATTGGGATCGGCGGTCATGGCATGAGCGTGGTGTCAGAACTGTTGCTAGAGGCGGGCGCTCGCGTAAGCGGTTCGGACCGCGACGACACGCCGACTCTTGCGGTCCTGCAGGACCTGGGCATTGATGCCTATTCGCCACATGGCGCCAAGGACTTTGACCCTGGCGCGACAGTGGTGCTCTCCAGTGCTATCCGACCAAACAACGTTGAGCTTGTTCTTGCTAGGGAGCGCGGTCAGAAAGTAATCCACCGTAGTGAGGCGCTCCGGCTTGCGGCCGGAACCCAAAAGTTCGTGGCGGTTGCAGGCACCCACGGGAAGACAACCTCTTCCGCCATGATCGCGGTTGGCCTGCTCGAAGCGGGCAAGAACCCGTCTTTTGCGATCGGCTCCTCGATAGCGGGTGTCGGCACTGGTGCTCGAAGTGGCGAGGAGATCTTCGTTGCAGAGGCGGACGAGTCCGACCGTTCGTTCCTGAACTACGCACCCACCATTGAGCTCATCACGAACATCGAGCCCGACCACCTGGACAGCTTCGGGTCGAACGAAGCGTTTTTCGATGTGTTCCGTCAGTTCGCAGAGAAGATCCTGCCGGGCGGCTTTCTGATCTGCTTCGCTGGGGACCGGGGCAGCGCTGACCTGGCCCAGAAGATGTCAGGCAGGCAGGGAATCAGCATTCTCACTTACGGACGCCCCGAATCTTCTCTTATCCCCGCCGATGTTCTCATCAAGAATGAGTCGTTTTCCCCTGGGGGCGTTCGCGCCGAACTTGAGTACCTGGGAAAGACGTATCCCTTGGAGTTGCAGGTAAGTGGGGAGCACAATCTGCTAAACGCCGCGGGCGCGTGGTGCGTGCTTGTGAAGCTCGGGGTGGACCCGCTTCAGGCCGCTAGGGGCCTGGCTAAGTTCGCCGGGACCGAGCGTCGTTTCGACCACGTTGGGACCGTGGACGGGCGGGTTCTGATCGACGATTTTGCGCACCACCCGACGGAGGTGCGGGCGGCTCTTGAACAGGCTCGCCTGGTCGCGGGGGAGGGGCGCGTCATCGTTGTCTTCCAACCTCATCTGTTTTCTCGCACCGACTTTTTCAAGCAAGAGTTCGCGGACGCGCTGGCTTTAGCGGACGTGGTCGTCGTCGCAGACATTGACGGAGCCCGTGAGGATCCGATCGAGGGCATCACTTCTGACCTTATTTTGGATCTGGTTCCACTCGGCGCGAACTTTGTGGCCGGAGGGCCGGCTCCTGATGCGGCTAAGACTGGCGCGGACCTCACCGGGCCGGGAGACCTTTGCATCCTGATGGGTTGCGGGAACATCTACCTGCAGGAGCCCACGGTCCTAGAGCGCTGGCAGAAGACTCCGCCCGGCTCCCAGCCTCAAAAGGCCTGAGGTGGCGCCGGCCACCAGCGCGAACCGCGACGCAGTGAGCCTGGCCGCTAGACGTCGGGAAAAGGAAAACGCACGAAGGCGACTACGTCTGTTACGGCTCGTGGTGGCCGGCGGGGTGCTGGTTTTTCTGGGGTTTCTTACCTGGCTCCTGTTCTTCTCTTCAGTTTTCGCGTTTTCAGAAGAGGAACTCGTGATTGAGGGAGCTCAGTCGGGACCGATTGATGAACGCATTGGCGAACAAGTCGCTTTGGTGACGGCCCCGCTTGGGGGTTCCCCGCTTCTTCGAATCTCCCCTAAAGAGGTCGAGAAACAGCTGGAGCCCAGTCCCTTCGTCTTAGATTCGAAGGTTCAGAGGAAGTGGCCTACGGGGCTGAAGGTTACCGTTTGGGAAAGGGAGCCTGCACTGGCCCAAAAGTCGGCAGAGGGCTACCAGCTGATCGGTGCGGACGCCGTCGTCATCGAGACCGTCTCGGAGGTGCCTGAGGGTCTTCCACGGGTGTCTTTGTCTGCGCTTGGAGAGTCGGGTGCAGGGTCGCAGGCAGAGGCTGCGTTAGAGGTTTGGGGCGGCCTGTCCGCTGAAGCACGGGCTGGAACCAGCTTGCTTCGAGTGGATGGCTCTCAGATCACCCTTGAGATGTTTTCGGGGGCAAGGGTTGTTTGGGGGGACGAAAGCGACAGCCCACTAAAAGGTCAGCTTCTAGAGGTTTTGCTGACTGACCAGGGGGTGGGGACGTATGACGTGTCGGATCCGACACGCCCATCGACCAGGTAGATTCTGTAATCTTGCGACTCGCCCGCGTGGCTAGGCCGACCTGGTCAGAAACCCAATACCCTCTAGTCGCTAACCAAGCCAGCTAACAGAACCTTCTACCTGAGGTTGAGGGTTCGCCTATCTCGGGGGTACCAGTGGCAGCACCGCAGAACCATTTAGCCGTCATCAAGGTCATCGGCGTCGGTGGCGGCGGCGTGAACGCCGTCAATCGGATGATCGAGTCAGGCCTGAAGGGCGTTGAGTTCATTGCGATAAACACGGACGCCCAAGCGCTCTTGATGTCAGATGCTGAGACGAAGCTGGACATAGGCCGTGAAATCACTCAGGGCCTCGGTGCCGGAGCCGATCCCGCGGTGGGCCGAAAGGCAGCGGAGGACCACGAACAGGAAATCGCGGAGGCCATAGAGGGTGCCGACATGGTCTTCGTCACGGCAGGCGAAGGCGGTGGCACCGGGACCGGCGGGGCTCCCGTCGTTGCCAGGGTTGCCCGCGCCGCAGGCGCCCTTACGGTTGGAGTCGTCACAAGGCCCTTTTCGTTCGAGGGTCAACGTCGCGCTTCCCAGGCCGAAAGTGGTATTCAGGCACTAGGGGAAGAGGTTGACACACTTATAGTCATCCCCAACGAACGCCTGCTAGAGATCACCGACCAAAACCTGTCAATCCTTGACGCGTTCCTTGCGGCAGATGAAGTCCTTTTGTCCGGCGTTCAGGGCATCACGGAACTGATTACGATCCCAGGCCTGATCAACGTCGACTTCAACGACGTTCGGTCGGTCATGAAGGACGCCGGTTCGGCACTGATGGGAATCGGGTCGGCTACGGGTGAGGACCGCGCGCTCCGAGCCGTCGAAACAGCCATTTCCTCGCCCCTACTTGAAACCTCGATCGAGGGCGCTCACGGGGTGTTGATCTTCTTCCAAGGCGGTCCTGACATGGGGATCCGCGAGTTCTCTGACGCGGCCAACCTGGTCCGCCAAGCAGCCCACCCCGAAGCAAACGTCATTGTCGGTGCCGTTATCGATGACGCGCTTGGAGACGAAATGCGTGTCACTGTGATCGGGGCCGGGTTCGACCCGCAAAAGGAAGAACGCAAATCTGTCCCGGCCAGGGCGGCTGCCCCGAAGCCGATCTCTGCACCGAGTGCAACCCCTCCTCCCGAAGCTGCTTTCGTCGAGGAATGGCTCCCCCCGGAAAGACTTGCTCCCCTGCACCGCGCCGAACCTGAGGTTCCCACACGGACGGGCGCGTTTAGGGCTGTGGAGGTTCAGGAGACACGGACTCCTGAAACCGAGTCTGTGCCTGCCTTCGAGCCTCCCCGCATTTTTGAGGATGACCAGGACAGCCTGGACATCCCCGATTTCTTGCGCTGAGAGTCCAACATGCCGGGTCGGCTCAGGGGTTTTGATGCAGGCCTGCACTACTTTTGAAGTGGCTGATCACCAAGAGCAGAGGAGACACGGACATGGCGCAGCGGTTCAACCGGGCACTGGAGCTTATGGGGTGGCGCGTGCCAGTCGACGAGCCCGATTTTGATGAGCCTGAGTTCACTGAGCAAGAAGAGGTTCGAGAAGTGACCTTTGAATCCGTGCCTGGCGGCAATGATTTTCATACGGTGTCGCCGCCTAAAGAACGCAAGATGTTTAGCTCTTCTCTGCACCGAATCGTGACGTTGCACCCGGAGAACTACTCGAACGCACGTGAGATCGGGGAGTCCTTCCGGTCCGGTGTCCCGGTTATCATGAACCTCTCTGACCTTCCTGACTCCGAAGCCAGACGCATTGTCGATTTTGCGGCCGGCCTGGTCTTCGGCCTCTCGGGCAGCATTGAGCGGGTGACTTCAAGGGTCTTCCTGTTGTCCCCAAGCACCGTTAAGGTTGAGACCAGTAGTCGCCCCTCGACTGGTTCGTTCTAACCTGTTCCTTCCCTGACACACTTGGCGAAGCGAGGGGAAGAGGGATAGGTAGGCGTGGCGTTGTATGTTCTTGGTTCAGCTTTGGAGTGGCTTGCGGCCGCTTACACAATAATTCTGCTTGCACGCGTAGCTTTTGATTGGGCCAGAGTCCTGGCGCCCCGTTGGATGCCTCCCGGGCCGGTCCTATGGGTTGCCGACTGGGTCTACAAGCTGACGGACCCGCCTATCATGTTCCTGCGGAAATACATTCCTCCGCTCCGGCTTGGGAACGTGGCCCTCGATGTCGGCTTTATCGTGGTCTTTGTCGGAGTTGCCCTGGTCGGGAGGTTCGGCCAGATCTTGATCTGGTACTCAATGTAGGGACGTTCCTGGCGCCCAAAATGTTACGAGTTGTGACACTTGTGGCTAAAGTTGCGCAACGAGGGTCTGGACTGCGATATGATCGGTACGGCTGAGCCCGTTTGAGCTTGAAAATGGGCGCCTGTAGTCGATGGGCGGCTGTGCCGTTCCTTCGGACCTAGAGATAAAAGTAGAGGTGACCACCATGGCGCTGCTTACCGCAGACGACGTGCTGAACAAGAAGTTTCAGGCCGTTAAGTTCCGCGAGGGTTACGACCAGATCGAGGTCGACGAGTTCCTCGATGAGGTTGTAGCGACTATCTACAACTTGACCGTGGAAAATGGGGAGTTGAAGGAGCAGCTTGCCGCGGCGCAGGCCCAGGTTGAAGCTCTTTCTTCTGGCGAGCCTGTCGCCTTTGCCCAGGTTGACACAGTCGTAGAAGAGAAGCCTGAACCAGAGGTTGTTGAACAACAGGTCGCGGTTGAGGCCGTCCTTCCGACGCCTGCTCCCGTCCAAGATGATGGACCTGAGGCTGCCGGCTCAATGTTGGCCCTGGCTCAGCGTCTCCACGACGAATACGTTGCGGATGGTAAGGCTGAAGCTGAGCGCATTGTGAGCGAGGCCCAGGCACAGAGCGATGAGATCATCGGTGCTGCGAACACCAAGCGCGACGACATCCTTGCCCAGCTCGCTGATGAGCAGAAGGGCCTGGAGGAGTCCATCAACCACCTCCGTGAGTTCGAGTCTGACTACCGCAAGGCGATCTCCGAATACTTGGAGGACCTGCTTGGCCAGATGAAGAGTGGCGGAGCCGCTTAGCAGAACCCCTGCTGCAAACTGCCCGACCCGGCTTCCAGGGTGGGGAGTTTTGCAAGCCCGACGGACCAGCTGAGTTCAATCGGTGAGTTCTGTGAGCACTGGAGGACGCATGCGGTCAGACGAAAAAGTAGGGGGAGCGGCCACCTGGCTGGTTCGGCACCGCCCCCAGGTCATAGTCGGCCTTGTCGCGGCGTTAGCTCTTTGCATTGACCTCGTAACAAAATGGTGGGCACTGCAGAGCCTTGCTCAAGATCAGGTCCACCCCCTACTGAGTGACTTCTTAGGGTTGCAACTGGTTTTCAATCCCGGTGCAGCGTTCTCGATGGGCGAGGGCGTGACCTGGGTTTTCACGCTTCTCACGGTGGCGGTCATTGCAGGTCTTGTGTGGTTTTCTTCGAGGCTTACCCACGTTGTTCCGGCCGTGATTACAGGCTTACTTTTGGGTGGAGCCCTAGGGAATCTTTGGGATCGTCTCACCCAGCCCCCCGGCTTTGGGCGTGGGCACGTCGTTGACTTTATTCGCTACGGAGATTGGTTCGTCGGCAACGTTGCCGACATCTGGATCGTTGTAGCCGCAGTGGCCCTAGTCGCGTGGGTCCTGACAAGGCCAGAATCTTCGGATAAAGGGGAGAATAAGGGCGCGCCTCGTGAGTGAGTTTCGGCTGTTCCCGGTGCCCGAGGGCCTGGTCGGGGAAAGGGCAGATATCGCCCTGTCCCGCATGCTTGGAGTCTCCCGGTCAGCGGCTACCAAAATGCTTGAGCGGGGCGACGTTCGTGCGGAGGGGTCCACGGTCACCAAAGGTGAACGCTTGCGCGGGGACATGCTGATAGAAGTAAACCTTAAGCGCGCACAGAGTCCCCCCGAGTTGGCGACGGAACTCGAGGTGCTGTACCAGGACCAGGACCTGATAGTGATCAACAAACCCGTGGGTGTGGCTGCGCACGGCGGTCCTGGCTGGGACGGACCGACCGTGACCGCTTCTCTTGAAGCTGCAGGGGCCAGGTTGTCAACGTCTGGACCTCCCGAACGTAAAGGGATCGTGCAACGCCTGGACGTAGGAACGACGGGCGCCATGATCGTCGCGAAGTCTGAGCTTGCCTACTCCAAACTCAAGCATGCGTTTCGTGAGCGTCAGGTTGAAAAGACCTACCACGCCCTGGTTGAGGGACACCCGGACCCGCCAAGGGGAACCATCGATGCTCCGATTGGTCGCCACCCCTCGCGTTCCTGGCGGATGGCGGTGATGGAGGGCGGGCGGAATGCCGTGACGCACTACGACACCCTGGAGCTGTTGCCAGGGGCGGCGCTACTTGAGGTTGACTTAGAGACGGGCCGCACCCACCAGATCCGCGTGCACATGGCCAGCATGGGGCATCCCTGCGTCGGCGACACCTTCTACGGCGGTGACCCAACGCGAGGTAAGCGACTTGGGCTGACACGCCAGTGGCTACACGCCGCGGACGTGAAGTTTCGCCACCCTGCAACGGGGGAGACACTGAGGGTCAGCGCCCCCTACCCGCCAGATCTTGCCGGAGCCTTAGAAACGTTACGCAGTCCGTGAGCCCCACCTACCGGGTCGCCGACACCCCATCCGGGCGCCAGGCCACCATGTCGGTGCGCTACGAAGTCTTCGTAGTAGAGCAGAAAGTCCCCGTGGTCTTAGAGATAGATGCGCGTGATTTTCTTTCTTCAACGGTTCACGTCTTGGCTCTGAGCGCCGGGAAGGCCATTGGGGCTGCCCGGTTACTTGCGCCCACGGCCCCAAGTGACGTTCCCGAATATCACGTGGGGCGAGTAGCGGTCCTGGAACCTTGGCGTGGCAAGGGGGTTGGGCGGGCCCTCATGGAACAGTGCGAAGTCGCGGCCCAAGCTCAAGTCGCGTCTGGAGCCCCACTGGATCTGGTGCTGGATGCGCAAGTGCAGGCCGAGGCCTTTTACGTGGGGCTGGGATACAGGCCCACACCGCGCCCCCGTTTCATGGACGCAGGTATTCTTCACCAAGAGATGGCGAAACGGACAACAGGGTCCGCGCGTCTTGTCGGAGTGAATGAGTAGGGTAGCGGCCATGGCCTCCAGAAAAGTTGACTTCGCCCACCTTCATAACCACACCGAGTACTCCATGCTGGACGGCGCAGCCAAGATCAAACCGATGGTTGCAGAGGCCGCAAGGCTGGAGCAGCCAGCACTCGGGATAACGGACCACGGTTACCTTTTCGGGGCCTATGAGTTCTACAGGGAGGCCACCGCGGCCGGCATCAAACCTGTGATTGGTCTGGAAGCCTACGTGACCCCGGGGACCTCCAGACGGGACCGGACGCGCGTGCAGTGGGGAGAGCCCTGGCAGCGTGAAGACGATGTTTCTGCCCGCGGCGCCTACACGCACCTAACGCTTCTGGCCTATTCAACAGAGGGCGTGCACAACCTGTTTCGAATGGGTTCCGAAGCGTCACTAACAGGCCAGTTCGGGAAGTGGCCCCGCATCGACCGGGAGTTGATGGAGCGCTACCACAAGGGACTGATGGTCTTCACAGGTTGCCCCTCCAGTGCGGTTCAGGTTCGCCTGCGCCTAGGCCAGTGGGATGAGGCAGTTCGTGAGGCCAGCGAGCTACGCGACATTTTCGGTAGGGACAACTTCTACGTCGAACTGATGGATCACGGCGTCGCTATCGAGAAGAAAACACGACATCTGCTCCCGAAGCTTGCGCGTGAACTTGACGCACCGATGGTGATCACGAACGACTCCCACTACGTCCGGGAAGAAGACGCCCGCACTCAAGAGGCCATGCTGGCACTCCAGTCACGCACCACCCTGCTTGATGAGACCCAGGAACACGGGGGCCCCCGGTTTGCCTTTGAAGGAAGCGGGTACTACCTGCGGACCGGTGAAGACATGGTGCGTGCCTGGCCTGATTTTCCCGAGGCCGCGGCGGCAACGCTAGAGATTGCTGATCGTAGCGAGGTTTCGTTCAAAACTGTGGCGGACGGTGCTAACTTCATGCCCAGGTTCCCGCTCCCTGAGGGCGAGGATGAGACTTCGTGGTTCATAAAAGAGGTCCGTCGGGGACTCACCAAACGTTTCGGGGAGAACGTGCCCAGCTCGGTCCTAGACCGGGCTGAATACGAACAAGAAGTGATCCTGAAGATGGGGTTCCCGGGCTACTTCCTGGTGGTTGCGGACTTCATTAACTGGGCTAAGGAACAGGGCATTCGGGTGGGTCCGGGCCGTGGTTCGGGCGCCGGGTCCATGGTCGCCTACGCAATGGGAATCACCGATCTGGACCCCATCAAGCACAACCTGCTTTTTGAGCGCTTTCTGAACCCTGAGCGCGTTTCGATGCCTGACTTTGACGTCGACTTTGACGAGCGCCGCAGGGATGAAGTGATTGAGTACGTTCGCGCCAAGTACGGGGATGACCGCGTCGCTCAGGTAGTGACCTACGGCAAGATCATGGCAAAGGCTGCGCTGCGGGATTCAACCAGGGTCTTGGGGCGGGAGCCAAGGGTCGCCGATGAACTGTCAAAGGCTCTTCCCCCCGACGTGATGGGAAAGCCCATGGCCCTGTCAGGCGTTTTCGACAAGGAACACAAGCGCTATCCGGAAGCCGCAGAGTTTCGAAAGCTCTACGAAGAACGTCCCGATGTCCACGAAATCTTCGACCTGGCTACCCGCCTTGAGGGGCTCACACGTCAGTGGGGCGTCCATGCCTGCGCGGTCATTATGTCCAGCGAGAACCTGACCGACATCATTCCGCTCATGAAGCGTCCGCAAGACGGCGCCATCATCACCCAGTTTGACTACCCGTCATGCGAGGAACTGGGACTGCTGAAGATGGACTTCTTGGGTCTTCGCAACCTGACCGTTATTTCTGACGCGCTCGAAAATGTCGAACTTGCGGGCGGCACGCCTCCTGACATTGACAACGTGCCCCTTGACGACAAGGCAACGTTCGAGTTACTGGCTTCAGGTGACACCCTGGGCGTGTTCCAGATGGAGGGCTCCGGGATGCGGGAACTCTTGAAGATGATGCGCCCGGATCAGTTTGAGCACATCTCAGCTGTTTCCGCGCTCTATAGGCCGGGCCCCATGGGGGCCGGTTCGCACACCAACTACGCCCTCCGAAAGACGGGGCGGCAGAAGATAACCGGGATCCACCCCGAGCTGGAAGAGCCCCTAGCAGAGATTCTTGAGCCCACCTACGGCCTGATCGTGTACCAGGAACAGGTCATGCAGATAGCCCAGAAGGTTGCGGGCTACTCCCTTGGACAGGCAGACATCCTCCGCCGGGCCATGGGGAAGAAGAAGAAAGAAATCCTGGATAAGGAGTTCGAACCCTTCCAGGCAGGAATGCTGGAACGCGGCTATTCTCAGAACGCGATCACTTCGCTGTGGGACATTCTGGTGCCCTTCTCAGACTATGCGTTCAACCGTTCGCACTCGGCCGCCTACGGGCTGGTCTCCTACTGGACGGCGTACCTGAAGGTCCACCACCCGGCCGCCTACATGGCCGCACTACTTACTTCTGCCCAAGCGGATTCTGATCGCCGAGCCCTTTACTTAGCTGAGTGCCGCCGCATGGGACTGCCCGTCAGTCGCCCGGACGTCAACAAGTCACATGGTAACTTCACCGCGGAAGGGGACGGGGTCCGTTTCGGGCTAAACTCGATTCGAAACGTTGGCAGCAACGTTGTAGAGGCCATCATTGCCGCGCGCGGTGAAAAGGGTGAGTTCGCCTCGTTCTCAGATTTCCTTGACAAGGTTCCCGCGGTGGTCTGCAACAAGCGCACCATTCAATCCCTCATTAAGGCGGGTGCTTTTGACGGCTTTGGTCACCCCAGAAGGGCCCTGTTAGCGCGAAGTGACGAGGCCGTCGACGCGGCGTCCGCCCTGAAAAAGAACCAGGCCGAAGGCCAATACGACCTCTTCGCGGACCTGATGGGAGCTGAAGACACATCCGCTGGCTTCAGTATTGAGATCCCCGACATTGACGAATGGGACAGAAAGCAGAAGCTGGCCTTCGAACGGGAGATGCTCGGTCTCTACGTGTCAGACCACCCGCTACGGGGCCTGGAACGCGCCCTCTCTAAGCACCAGGAAGTGCAGATCGGGGATCTCAAAGAAGACCCCAGACGCTTCGACAACAAGAACACGCGCATCGCGGGTCTGATCACGTCTATCCAACAGAAGCTGAACAAGCAGGGGCGCCCCTGGGCTATCGCCACTGTCGAGGACTTCACCGGGTCGATCGAAGTCTTCTTTTTCGCTCGCCAATATGAGTCTGCGGCGGAATTCCTGACGACCGACCAGACGGTGCAGATCAATGGCCGCGTCGGGATTCGTGACGACCAACTTTCAATCACGGGCTACAGCGTGAAGCCCATCGAAATGGCGGGCCGGTCCGAAGGTCCCCTAGACCTCTTCCTGCTGGGTAGCCAGTGCACGCCGGAAAACCTGCGCGGATTACGGGGGATTCTTGAGTCCCACCCGGGACAGACTCGAATCCGTGTTGCCTTGCGCAACAAGGCGGAAATCACCCACATTGATCTTGGGGACGGGCTGACGGTAGAGGTTGACGCGCCCCTCTACGCGGATCTGAAGGCACTGCTTGGGGCCGCGGTCGTCGCGTAGGGCCGGGCCGACTGCTGGTCGCCTGGTCGGCCCCATTTCTGGGGATCCTAAGATGGAGCCCGTGAAAACGATTGACCTAAGAGGCGCGTCTGTGGCACAGATCACGGCCGCCCTTCCTAGACCAGAACTGGACATCTCGGTAGCGCTCGAAAGCGTTGAGCCAATCCTGAAGCAGGTGAAGGAAAAAGGGGAGTCGGCTCTTCGAATGTTTTCGGAGCGCTTCGACGGCACCTCTCCGAAGCAGTTCAGGGTTCCCAGTTCTGCTCTCCAAGAGGCACTGGACATGCAGCCACCAGAACTTGTCGTGGCACTGGAGGTTTCGATCGAAAATGCGAGGCTTGCCCACCTTGCTCAGTTGCCAACCGAGAGCGTAACGGAGATAGTCCCCGGTGGTTTCGTCTACCAACGCTGGGTACCGATGGGCCGAGTCGGGCTGTACGTGCCGGGGGGACTCGCGGTCTACCCCTCGTCCGTTGTCATGAACGTTGTGGCGGCCCAGGTGGCGGGCGTTCCTTCCCTGGTTGTTGCCTCGCCCCCACAAAAGGAGTTCGGCGGTCTGCCCCACCCAACTATCCTTGCTGCCTGCAGGCTGCTTGGCGTGGAAGAAGTGATCGCGGTAGGCGGGGCCCAGGCGATTGGCGCTATGGCGTTCGGATTCCAGGAACCCGGCTACACGTGCGCTCCGGTAGACAAGGTGACGGGGCCGGGGAACATTTACGTTGCGGCTGCGAAGCGGGCAGTGCAGGGAGTTTGCGGGATCGATTCCGAAGCTGGAACAACTGAAATCATGGTGCTCGCAGATGCCTCTGCGAACCCGACCTATGTCGCCGCTGACCTGATTTCGCAAGCCGAGCACGACCCTGCGGCGGCAGCGGTCCTGGTTACTGACTCTTCCGATTTTGCGGGCCTGGTCGGAGCTGAACTGCAGGCCCAAATTGAGGCCGCACCAAACCGGGAGCGGATCAGGCGGGCGCTGTCCGGCCCTCAGTCCGCACTAGTGCTGGTCGATGACATCAAAGCGGGCCTGGACGTCGTAGAAGCCTACGGACCGGAG
This sequence comes from uncultured Actinomyces sp., assembly GCA_964345615.1. Classification (GTDB taxonomy): domain Bacteria; phylum Actinomycetota; class Actinomycetes; order Actinomycetales; family Actinomycetaceae; genus Scrofimicrobium. The sequence goes on from CAYFRQ010000007.1 coordinate 43,012, forward strand.
CACCTGGAGATCGTAACGCGGGATGGGCTTGAGCTAGCCCTGGACGTGAAGAACGCGGGCGCCATTTTTGTTGGCGACTACTCGCCGGTCCCACTTGGTGACTACGTTGGCGGTTCCAACCACGTGCTTCCAACCGGGGGCACTTCTCGCTACTCCTCGGGACTGAACTCCACCGCTTACCTGCGCAGCGTGCAGGTCGTTGACTACGACCAGGCGGCCCTCGGTCAGCTGACGGAATCGCTTGTGACCCTGGCCGAAGCAGAAGGTCTGCCCGCGCACGCGCAGGCGGCCCGAGTGAGGGGCGCCCGCACCGCAGGTGAACATGGGGCGGGTGAGCAGGTGGTCGAGCTCCCCGTTCGCGAGGACCTGCGCGAAGTGGAGCCCTACGGCGCCCCACAACTCGACGTTCCTGTGCGCTTGAATGTGAATGAGAATCCCCATTCACCAAGGGAAGAGGTTGTCCTTTCCATTAGCGAATCCGTCAGGGAAGCTGCGCGCAGGTTAAACCGGTACGCGGACCGTGACGCGGTGGAGCTACGGGCCGGGCTAGCCCACTACATCTTCGAAGAGTCCGGGGTGAAGGTTGAACCGAGTCAGGTTTGGGCCGCGAACGGGTCGAACGAAATCATGGTTGAGCTGCTCCAGGCTTTCGGTGGTCCTGGGAGGACTGTGCTCACCGAGGGCCCGACCTACTCCATGTACCAGGAGTACGCTCGCGACACTTTTACCGACTACAAGCAGGTGTGGACAGAAGACGGGGTTTTTGACGCCGACACGCTGATTCGTGCCATGAAAAAGTGGCGCCCCGCCGTGGTCTTTATTCCAAGCCCCAACAATCCGACCGGAGGGCTGGTCCCGATCCAGGACCTGGAGGCGGTCTTGGAGGCCGCCCGCGCGACCGGTCCGGTCCGCACTGTGCCCCTACCAGGAAATGGGAACGTACCTGTTTCCTCTCGGGGGCAGATTGCGACCCTGGTGGTGGTGGATGAGGCCTACGCTGAGTTCCGCGACCCGGGGACACCCTCGGCGCTCTCAATCCAAGCATCCCACCCACACCTGGTCGTCACGCGAACCATGTCGAAGGGATTCGCGGCTGCAGGGTTGCGCCTGGGCTACATGATTGCCGCCCCCGCCGTGATCAAAGAAGTCGTGAAAGTGCGCCTGCCATACCACCTGTCGCTGATCACCCAGGCGGCGGCGCTCGCTGCCCTTGACCAGGCTGAGTCTCAGCTGGAGCAGGTTGGCCAAATCCGTAGCAGACGCGAGAAGCTCGCGGAAGAACTGCGCGAGCTGGGGCTCCAGGTCTGGCCGTCGCAGGCTAACTTCTTGCTGTTTGGTGGATTGGATGACCGCGGCAAAGTCTGGCAGGCCCTGCTGGACCAAGGAGTCTTGATTCGGGAGGTCGGCCCGGAAGGGACCCTGCGGGTTACAGTTGGGACGGAAGAAGAGAACCAGGCGTTCCTCGACGCCTTGAAGGAGGCCCTGTGAGTGCTGCCAGCCGGGAAGCAACCGTTAGTCGGAAGACCTCTGAATCGGACGTCACTGTCACCCTGAACCTTGACGGCACGGGCGCGTCGAACATCAACACGGGCGTCCCTTTCTTTGATCACATGCTGACTGCTTTGGCTAAGCACTCCCTGATCGACATTGAAGTTACCGCGGTCGGGGACACCCACATCGACGTTCACCACACGGTTGAAGACACGGCGATCACGCTGGGCCTCGCTTTTCGGGAAGCACTTGGAGATAAGGCTGGTCTTAGGCGCTACGGCACTGGCTTCGCCCCTTTGGATGAAGCTCTTGCCAGGTGCGTCGTCGACGTTTCCGGGAGACCCTACTGCGTGGTTCGCGGTGAACCCGAAGCTCAGGTCTATCACCTGATCGGAGGACACTACACGGGCGCCCTAACCGCTCATGTCTTCGAGTCCTTTGCGGCGAATGCACAGGTCTGCCTTCACGTGACCCTGCTCTATGGCCGCGACCCCCACCACATTGTTGAGGCTCAGTTCAAGGCATTCGCGCTTGCGCTTCGTGAAGCCGTGCAGATCGACCCGCGCGTGGTCGGTGTCCCTTCCACTAAGGGGGCGCTGTGAGCGATCTTGACCAGGACCTCGATCCCCTAGAAGGGTTCCCAGAGCCCGCCAAAGGAACTTGTCGCGCCCTGGTTCTGTCCCCGATCGACGCGCCCGCAGCTCTCAAAGCGGGACTACAGCTGGTTGGTAGTCCAGTCCCCGTCATCAAGACGAACAAGGGGAGCGCCGCCTTCATCGAGGTAGAGCAGGACCAGCCCAGTGAGGAAGAAGAACTCATGGCGCTACTCGGGGAAGACCGACCAATCCCCGAAGAAGTGGCATCCCTGGCCTCCTTGATCTCAAAGATGGCTGCGGGCGGAGCAGTCGCCCTCACTTCCTGGACTAGTGCGGGGGCTGAGGGTGTGAGTGGCACTATCACGGCTAGGCGTTTCGTGAACGGGGCCCCCGAACAGAAGCTTTCTTCTGGGTTGGTCCTCGCGAAAGTTGGGACGGTGGCCGAGGACCTGCTGCTGGGGGCGATCACGCCCCAGGCGGCTGAGTCTCTCACCAGCGGTAAGAAGTGGACCGGTTTTCTGCGCGGCCCGGGCTTCCGTAACTGAGTCGCCCCAGCTCGAAAACATTCAAAGGAGTTCACTTATGTCAGATGTGCTTACGCTGCTTCCCGCCATTGACGTGGTTGACGGACGTGCGGTCCGGCTTGAACAGGGCCGTGCAGGTACCGAAACCATTTACGGGAACCCACCCGAGATCGCGCGGGAGTTCCAGGCCGCAGGAGCCAGTTGGATTCACCTGGTTGACCTCGATGCAGCTTTCGGCCGCGGCTACAACACCTCGGTTTTGAAAGAGGTCATTGACGCTACGGACTTATCCGTGGAGCTGTCGGGTGGGATCCGTGGCGAGGAATCTTTACTTCGTGCTTTGGACCTTGGAGCCACCCGCGTCAACCTTGGCACGGCGGCCCTGGAAGACCCCGAGTGGACGGAATCAGCAATAGAGCGCTTTGGGGACCGTGTCGCGGTTGGGCTTGACGTCCGCGGTCACACGCTTTCTGCACGGGGCTGGACCAAGGATGGCGGAAACCTTTGGGAACTGCTGTCACGGCTCAACGCTGCCGGCTGCAGTCGCTACGTTGTAACCGACGTTGGGCGGGACGGCATGCTGAGCGGGCCCAACCTGGAACTGCTCGAAGAAGTGTGCGGGAACACCGAGGCCCCCGTTATCGCCTCCGGTGGTGTTTCCTCTTTGGAAGACCTGGCAAATCTTCGAGAACTTGTTCCGATAGGTGTTGAGGGTGCCATCGTTGGTAAGGCTCTTTACGCGGGCAAGTTCACGCTTCAAGAGGCCCTGGCAGTTGCGGAAGGGTAGGGATGACCAGCCAAAATCCCAGGTTACGTCCGCCTGAAGACTTCACGCAGGCCATGAAGGACCGCCTGGCGATGCGCCTTCTGATGCGGCCGGACCGTCGTGATCTGGGCGAGGCGCTCCCCATGACGCAGGCGGCGTGGGACCTGCCCTTTGGCACGGCCGAGCAGGCAGCGAACCGGGTTTCAGAACTGGTGAAGGCGCTCGCTACCGAGCGGCTGATCGTTCCCATAACGGTAGAAGCACGCCCGGACGATCCCGACCACCGCCCGCTGGACCCGAACAAGTCGCCCCTTAAGGTCACCCAGGGTCCCTATGGTGATTCGGCCGTGGCGTTCACATCTGCGGACGAACTGGCGCGCTGGGACTCCGGCGGTCGCCCGATGACCATGAAGAGTTTCCGCGTTGCAGTGGCCGCTACCGCAGCTACCGACTCTGGAACCATCATTTTGAACCCGGGTTCACCAAGAAGCGCACTGATCCCTCGTCCCGCTGTTCTTGCTCTTTCTGTGGGGGACCCGTGGCTTCCCGCGTGGAAAAACACCGAGCTCATTAGCCAGTTGCGCGGGCAGGCTAAGGAGGCGTGCTCGGCAGTCGTCGGACTGAAGCTACGCCCGGCGCCTACCTCTGACGGTGGCTGGGACGGAGGCGTGGCGGTCGATCTGTACGTTGACTCGCGAAAGGCGGCTACCGAAGGTCCCTCGGACGGGAAGGTCTGCCTGGCCGCCGCCCTTGCTGCCGTGAGCCAAAATCCCATGCTTAAAGAGGCAGCGCAGCGCATCGAACTTGTTCCCAGGCCTGTCGCTGTCGCTTAGTGTGAGTGAGTCCACCCGCTGGGCCCGGCCGGGGCGTTCCTGCCTTTTCGCCCGCCTGTTACAGTTTAGTTGACCGTAAAGGGCCCGCTTGCTGGCGGGTCTAACGTAAGTGGAGTGATCCCACCTGGGGACCGCAGCCAGGCCCAGCCTCTTGGCAGGGAAGGTTTAGACAGGTCCCGGGTAAGCCGGTAGGCACCGCGCCGCCCGGTGGATTTCTCCGTGCACGTTTGGGTACGGAGTTTTTCTTTGCCCAGGGAACAATCTTGAAAGGAGAGTCCCATCAGCGAACCCCGTGTTAATGAACGCATCCGTGTACCGGAGGTGCGACTTGTTGGTCCTGCGGGCGAACAGGTCGGTGTGGTGCGCGTTGAAGACGCGCTCCGGGTTGCCGAAGAAGCAGGTTTGGACCTGGTAGAGGTGGCACCCGAGGCCAAGCCCCCGGTTGCAAAACTGATGGACTACGGGAAATACAAGTACGAGGCCGGGCAGAAGGCTCGTGACGCCAGGCGCAACCAAGCGAACACGCAGCTAAAAGAGATCCGGTTTCGGATCAAGATCGACGAACACGACTTCGAAACGAAGACGGGGCACGTTCGTCGTTTCCTTGAGCAGGGAGACAAAGTCAAGGTCATGATCATGTTCCGTGGCCGCGAACAGTCTCGCCCCGAAGCCGGCATTCGTCTGTTGCAGCGCCTTGCGGAACAGGTTAGTGAGCTCAGCACGATCGAGTCCCTTCCCCGCCAGGACGGGCGCAACATGACTATGGTTCTAGCGCCGACCAGGCGTAAGGCCGAAGCTATGACGGATCAGCGTGAACGGCGCCGAGCCGAGAGGGCTGCCCGCCGGGCAAAGCAAGAAGAGCGCGCCCAAAGGGATGCCGCCCGCACCGCTGCCGCACAGGCCTCAGACCAGGATAAGTAGAGCTTCCGTGGGGGTTGCCCCCCCGAAGAATAAGAAGAAACAGGAAAAGAAGATGCCGAAGAACAAGACCCACTCCGGTGCCAAAAAGCGTTTTCGCACAACCGGCTCTGGGAAGCTGATGCGCGAACAAGCTGGCCGCCGCCACCTGCTGGAACACAAGTCCTCGCGCAAGAAGCGTCGCCTTGAAGGTGACGTCCCGGT
>CAYFRQ010000008.1:0-48261 GCA_964345615.1 uncultured Actinomyces sp.
GTTCAGGTCCGTGTGCCCGTGAGGGCATGGGGGTTCAACTCCCCCCTCGCGCACGTTGTGAAATGTCGGGACATCGGCTACAGATGTCCCGACATCTTCGTTTGCAGAGGTGCCATATGGCTGTTTGTGCGTCGAGACATCGCCGGCCTCTCAAGTTTCGACCCAGTGCATGACCCACGGTTAGGTGTCGAAGGCGCCCTCGCTGAGAGCCTGCCTGGGGTGAAAAAGATTGTGTGGGAAGGGCTACCAGCCACCGAGAGGCGCGTTCATCACCCCAGGTCCGCGCTTAGCGCCTCACCGAACGAACTGGGAGTCGGAGTGCCCCCAACCGAACGAACTAGGAGCCGCAGCAACCCCAACCGAACGCAGTGGATCCACAACACCGTTATTGTACTGCTTTAGTCGTTGTTCGTTCGGTCGGGGAACGACAAACCCCTACTTGCTTCTGCCTAGAGACGAGCCCGGTTAGAGCCGCTAGAGGGCAAAGAAAATTCCTGGGACAATAGTCCCATGAAGACGTTCACTGCAGGTAGCTCACTCACCTCTGACCCAACCCTCCCTCCTGACCTCTCTATGGACGCGGTGACCCTACGCGTCGGTGACCTAGAAGTGATGACTGCCTACTACTCTGACTCGCTAGGCCTGTCCCCCCTAGAAGAGCGCAGCAGCCGTAGAGAGGTGAGTCGGGTACTGGGACGCGGCGGGATCCCGTTGGTGAAGCTGGTGCACACGCCGGACCTACCGGGCGTGGACCCCAGGGCTGCCGGCCTATTCCACACCGCTTTCTTGTTCGAACCCCCTGAGGCTCTCGCAGCAGCGGTCTACCGCACTGCACGCACTGTAGGCGCTCGGTTCGCCGGGTCTAGTGACCACCTGGTCAGCGAGGCGTTCTACTTCGCGGACCCCGAAGGCAACGGCATCGAACTCTACGTTGACCGGCCGCGCGAACAGTGGCGGCGGCAGAACGGCGAGTTGCAGATGGACACCTTATTCCTAGATCCAAATGCCTTCCTTCAAGAACACCTGAACGAGGGATCGGTCAGAACCCTTGAGACAGACCCCGCCAGCGTGGGGCACGTGCATTTGCAAGTGGGGAACATTGATCAGGCGCGGGCTTCAATTCAGGGACTCTGGAGATGCGAGTCGGGTGAACGATCCATGGGTACGCAAGTTACGCCAGCCCTGCCGGGGCGGGGCGCGGAGGCGCTCCCGGCCGAGTAGGCGGGCGCTCCCTAGTAAGCGGAAGTGCCTTAGTAAGAAGTGCCTTAGTAAACGGAAAACCTACTCCCGCAGACCCACCTTGTCTGCCAGCTTCGCAAGGGGCTTAGGCGCCCACCAGTTCCACTTGCCAAGAATCGACATGACGGCCGGGACCAGGAACATACGGGTCAGGGTTGCGTCAACAGCAACCATGACCGCAAGCGCCACGCCCACCTGCTTGATCGCGATCAGGCCGCCCATAGCAAAGCCGATAAAGACAGCGATGATGATCGCGGCAGCGGACGTGATGATACGTCCAGAACGTTGCAGACCCATTGCAACCGCAGTGTTGTTGTCATCGCCCTTGTCCCAGTACTCCTTAATGCGAGCAAGCAGGAACACTTCGTAGTCCATTGCTAGCCCGAAACCAAACGCGACCAAAACAGCAACGATGAAGGTCTCCAGTCCGTTTGTCTTTGGAACACCGAACAGACCGTACTCGAAGATTGCGGTTGTGAGCCCAAGAGCCGCGAATAGCGAGAGCGCGTTGATCAGGAGTGCCCTGATCGGGACGACGATGGAGCCGGTCATCAGGAACAGCAACGTCATCACAGCTAAGACAACGACTATCAAGGCCAGGGGGAGGTCGTCCTTCAGCGACTGGGTGAAGTCCATCTGGGTCGCTGCCGACCCGCCCACCCATAGCTCTGCCTCCGTGTCCATGTCGCGCATGGCGTGCACAACATCGATCACTTCTTTGCCAACCTCATCGTCCGCATTGACACTTACACCCACCTGCGTCATTTCGGTGTCAGCTTCCAGGGGAGTAACCGTGACGCGCGAAACATCGGGCAGAGCCGATACTTCCTCCACCAGATCGATCACCGCCCCGCTTTGCTCGGGGGCGTCCATCACGGCCGTGACAGACGGCGTTGCAAGGTCTAGGTAGTCCTGCTGAACAGTGTCGTAAGAGGCGCGAAGTCCGGACCCTTCTTCGATGTAATCCGCATAGTTGTTGCGCAACGAAAGGTTCATAACCGGCGAGGCCATGCCTACCAGGATCAAGATTGCAGTGATCATGACTGCCCAGGGGCGCTTCTGAACCCACCTTGCGATCTTGTAGAAGACCCCGTGGTCTGTCGTCGTGTCGCCTATGGCCGCAACCAGCTTCCGGATTCCAGGAATCTTTGTGATCGGCGAGGGTTTGAGCAACTTGGTACCCAGCAGGGTGAGCATCGCTGGAACCAGGGTGGTTGCGGCCAGGACTGCCAGGAGCGTAACAGTGATCCCGCCCATCGCGATCATCTTGAGCATGTGAACCCGGACCATCAAGAGACCTGCGATCGACAGCGCAATAGTCACGGCAGAAAACATCACTGTGCGCCCAGCCGTTTGGACCGTCGTGACAACAGCCGGCAGGACCACCTTCTGCTTGAGTGCCGCCGGCGACTTGTCCGCTCGGGAGTCCCCAAGGGCTTCCTTCAGCTTCCTGGACTCTTCCCGATATCTGGAAACCACCAGTAAGCCATAGTCGATTGACAGAGCGACACCAATAATGGAGACGACGTTCAGTATGAACGAATCGATGGTCGTGACAAAGGTGGCAACCCAAAGGGCTCCTAGGCCGGCAATGATCGCGCTGATCGCGCCCACCAGTGGCATCCCCGCTGCAATCGCTCCACCAAAGACGATCAACATGATGAGCGCGGCGACCGGGAGACTGTACGCTTCACCCTTCAGCAGGTCAGTCTGAACCTGTCCCATGATGGAGGCCTCGATCTTAGCCTGCGACATTTCCTGGACGCCCGCCCCCGGGAAAGCTGCTTGAAGCTCAGCCGCATACTCATCTGTCGCAGAGTCGAGGGCTGCACGCGCAGATTTTGTCTGCTCGGAGTCCAGACCCTCTTTCATGGTCACGACCACCACATAGCCGGTCCCAGAGTCGGCGAGAAGGGCATCCCGTGACTTCTCAGCATCCTCTTTTTGCGCCACTACATCAGGATCGTTCTGAGCTTCTTCGAAAGCCTGTGTAACCTGCTCGGTGACCTGCTGCTGGATCTGTGGAGTAGCCTCGGCAAGCGTAGCTTCCGTTTGTTCCTGCATCTGCGCCCGAGCCGCGTCAACCTGAGCCTGTGCTGCGGCCAAGGCTTCAGGTCCAAGTGCGGCTGCCTGCTCCAGTTGCGCCTGCATCTCGGCCTCAGCACCAGCCGCGGCGGCCTCGGCTTCGCTCCTTGCTTGCTCAAGGGCAGCCTCGGTCTGTTCTTGGATCGTCTTTTCGAGCTCTTCCTGTGCCTCCGACTCAGCAAGTTCCAGTTCTTCCGAAATCACAAAAGCGTCCGCGACGGACTCGACCCACTCGCTGTCGAAAAGGTCCCTGTGGTCCTTCGCAAAGGTGGCGACTTCCGGGTCGTCAGGGTCGACATCGGAGACAACGAGCAGGGACACCGGCCCGTGTTCGTCCTTCGCGGCGGTGAGGTTCGAAACCGTGGCCGACTCGGTCCTAGGCACCGAGTACTCAGACGTCTCCATCCGTTTGAAGATGCCGCCCTCCCCGTAACCCCAGAACGCTGCGCCCCCCGCAGCTGCCACCACGATGGCCCAGATGAGTAGTACGACGATGGGGTGACGCGTCACAGCTTTCCCGAGCCCGGTAAACATTGCTTCCTCGATTCAGACCATTCTTCAACGTGCCGCCGGTCACCTTTCAGTTTCTCACCTTTGCTACCGTTTCGCCTACCTCAGCCCTAAAAAGAGAAAGCGGCCGCCCTCCAAGGAGTTTTGGCCGCGGGTACGATCAAGGGAGCCCAGCCAAGACACCCCGGCGTGAGAGCCGCCGACTCAAAACCAAGGAGCGAGTTGCGGATGGTTGAAAAAGGGTTTGTGAAAGTGAAGACCGCTAACGGGAAGGTTAGGGGCCGCTGGCGACCCACCACCGGGGGAGCCGTCAACTCGCGGTCAGCTGCGTTCCTTGGGATCCCCTTCGCCGAAGCCCCGGTTGGGGACCTGCGGTTCAAAGCGCCCGTTCCGAAGAAGGCCTGGAAGGGGGTGCGCGACGCACTCGAGTACGGTGCTACAGCCCAGCGCGGCGATCCGGGAGAAACCCTTGTCCCGGAGCCTTCAGTCCCCGGGGACAGTACTCTGAATGTCAACGTCTTCACGCCATCACCTAAAGCCTCAAAGAAGGGGCAGGGTCTTCCAGTCCTAGTTTGGTTCCACGGGGGCGGCTACGTAGCAGGATCTCCGGCTAGCCCCTGGTATGACGGTCGAAACTTCAACAGGGACGACATCGTTACCGTGACCGCGTCGTACCGCCTTGGTTTCGACGGGTTCGGGTGGGTGGACGCCACGGTTCAGAACCGCGGAGTCCTCGACTGGATTGCCGCGCTCGAATGGGTTCGGGACAACATCGCCGCATTCGGTGGAGACCCGGACAGGGTGACAATCGCTGGACAGTCAGCCGGCGGTGGCGCTGTCCTGACTCTGCTCGGCTGCCCCGCCGCGCAATCCCTATTTCAAGGCGTCTACGCGCTTTCTGCCCCAACACCTGACGTGACTGCTAAACACGCAAAAGATTTCGCCCGCAAACTAGCAGCAAAACTCGGGGTCGCGTCAACCCTGGAGGGTTTTGCCTCAGTGTCTGAAAAGGCATTGCTGAAAGCACAAAAGGCACTGACGGACGTAGAACCAGACGACATTAAAGAAGCCCTCGATGAGGGAATGAGCTTGGGCCCCGTCGTCGACGGTGACCTGATTCCTATAAGAACAATCGAGTCGATCCGAAGCGGAGTCGGGGCCGACAAGCACCTGGTGATTGGTGCAACCGACGACGAGTTCACCATGGAGCTTACAAAACAGCAGAAGCTGCTGCGCTGGGTTCCCAAAAAGCTTCTTCTGAAGAAGGTCGGGGTCCCTAAAGAAGACGTGAGTGCCTACCTGAGCGTCAACGCGGACGTCGCAGACCTTGGAGGAGCCCGGCTGGCTGGCAGGGCAATCACGGACCAAATATTCAAGGTCCCGATGCTGCTGACCATTGACGCAAGAGGGGAGGCACCCACCTGGGTTTACCGTTTCTCTTGGCCCTCTGGCGCCCTGGGGTTCGCGCAGCACTGCCTGGACATCCCATTCTTTTTCGATTGCCTCGACGGCCCTGCCGTTACACCCTTGGCAGGGGACGCTCCCCCGCGGGAGCTAGCGGATCAGCTCCACTACGCGGCTGTGAAGTTCATCAGGACCGGCGACCCCGGATGGCCGCGGTACCCCATGGTCAGGGTTTGGGACCTGCCACCGGAGGACATCCCCAGCGCGTTTGCTTCCGTCTATCCTCTGCTGCCCCAGTAGGGGCTTGTGGACCACTCCCCTTCGTTCTCCTCACGATTGAGTGCCGCCAAGACGTCGACGTTCATCGTGTTTTTCACTGCTGGGGCGCTACAGATGAGCTGGGCATCCAGGATTCCGCAAGTTCGAGACGGCCTTGGCCTAGACCCGGCGCAACTGGGTCTGCTACTCCTGACCAGCTCCGCGGGATCTCTCGCAGCACTACTGGTCGCGGGCATCATCATTGATCGTGTTGGGTCTGCTTCAGCCGTGGCTGTCTTCACCCTCGCTTCAGCCGTGGGGATGGCGGTTGTGGGACTTGGCTACCTGGTGGGTGCCCCGGCGGTGGCAGTCGGGCTTTTCCTGAACGGTGTCGGCATCGGGGCCTGGGACGTCGCCGTCAACGTCCAGGGCTCCCTGGTCGAGCAGCACCTAGGGAAGGCCATAATGCCCCGTTTCCACGCCGGATACTCCGTCGGGACGGTCTTCGGGGCGCTGGTAGGGGCGGGGATGATCGCCCTGCACGTGCCGGTCACTGCCCACCTGATTGGCGCTGCGGTCCTCGTTGCGTGCGCAAACCTGGTCGCGGTTAGGAACTTCCTTTCGACCCCGACAAGTCGCTCTGTTGGCGACGCTCTCGAGTCCGGCTTGGACGCTGTGGCGGGGACCCCCTCGTCTCAGGGGGACGGGCCCAGAAAGCGGTATTCGGTGCTTGACGCTTGGAAAGAGCCCCGTGTCATCCTGATCGGCTTGTTCGTCATGCTCATCGCATTCGCGGAGGGGTCGGCCGTTGACTGGATCGGACTGGGACTAATCGACGGCCACGGCACCGCCGCAACCGTCGGCACCCTGGGGCTTGCGACCTTCCTAACAGCCATGACCATGACTCGCTGGTTCGGGACGCCCCTGCTGGACCGTTTCGGACGAGTCCCTGTCCTGGCGGCACTGTCACTGGTGCTCACAGCGGGGGCAGCCTTGTTCATCTTTGCCCCCCACCCAGCGTTGGCTTTTGTCGGTGCCCTCCTTTGGGGCACCGGCGCCTCCCTGGGTTTCCCGGTCGGCATGAGCGCCTCCGGGGACGACCCAAGAAAGGCAGCAGCAAGGGTCAGCGTCGTTGCAACCGTCGGGTACGGGGCCTTCCTGGGAGGGCCTCCGCTGATCGGTTTCTTAGGCAACCACTGGGGCGTGTTGCACGCCCTGACCGCGGTGCTGATCGCAGCGCCACTTTCACTGCTCCTGGTCCGCGCGCTACGAAAGAGCTCCTAAAGCAACTAGTGCCAAAAGTGTCGGCGGGGCGCAAAGTAAAGCGTGATACCCGCGTCTTTTGCCGCGTCAATGCTGAGCTGGTCCCGCATTGACCCCCCGGGGGCGACCACCGCGGTAACGCCAGCGTCGATGAGCGTATTGAGACCGTCCGGGAATGGGAAGAAAGCATCCGAAGCTGCAACCGCACCCTGGGTTCGCTGTACACCTTCGCCTAACGTGTTGGCCCGCTCCACAGCCAGTTTTGCAGAGTCGACCCTGTTGACCTGGCCCATGCCCACTCCCACGGTCGCCCCGTCCTTCACAAGAACAATCGCGTTTGACTTCGTGAACTGGGCGGCTTTCCAAGCGATTTCCAGGTCGCGAGCCACCTCTGGGGTGGCAGCGTCCCCCGCAACTAGATTCCAGGAATCTACTTTGTCTTCTTCTGATTGTTTGTCGGGGTCCTGGACCAGCAGGCCACCGCTGATGCGACGCTCGGCACGGCTAAGCCCCTCACTAGGCTCTACCTCCAGGAGGCGCACGTTGGGTTTGCGCGACAAGATTTCTAGAGCTTCCGGGGCGAACCCCGGGGCAATGACAACCTCGGTGAACACCTGTGAGATTTGCTCCGCTGTCGCCACGTCGACAACGCGGTTCAGCGCAACAACGCCCCCGAAAGCAGAAAGTGGGTCGCAGGCGAGCGCCGCCGTGTACGCCTGGTCAATGGTCGGGGCCTGTGCTATGCCGCAGGGGTTGGCATGCTTGATAATTGCGACAGCCGGCTCCGAAAACAGGGCGACCGCCGCCATTGCTGCGTCCCCATCTTGAAGATTGTTGAACGAAATCTGTTTGCCACCCAGCTGTTTTGAGGCCGCGATACCTCCCGCACTTGTTTCCGACGCATTCTTGTAGAGGGCCGCGGCCTGGTGGGAGTTCTCCCCGTATCGCAGCTCCGATTCTCTTCGGTACGAGGCGCCGATCCACCGGGGGTGTCCCGGCTCTTCGGAGCCGAGCCAGTTGGCGATGGCAATGTCATAGTCAGCAACTAGCGTGAAGGCGGCTCTCGCCAGCTGCAGACGCTCAGGCGCGGTCGTTCCGCCCTCGTCCAAACAACGGAGGAACTCGGGGTACTGTGCCGGGTCCGTCAGGACTGCCACACTTCCGTTGTTCTTCGCAGCTGCACGGATCAGAGTTGGCCCCCCGATGTCAATCATCTCGATACACTCGTCAAAATCCGCCCCGGAAGCAACGGTCTGCTGGAACGGGTAGAGATTTGCCACGACCAAGTCAATCGGAGGAATGCCAAGTGAGTTCAGTGACTCCATGGATTCTGGGTCGTCCTGGCGAGCCAGGATCCCGCCGTGAATTTTCGGGTGCAGAGTCTTGACACGCCCGCCCAGGATCTCGGGGAACCCTGTTTCCTCGCTGACCTCCGTGACAGGGAGTCCGAGTGCAGAGATGAAAGCTGCCCCTCCGGACGTCGCGACAAGGGCAACGTCCCGCTCATTCAAGGCGCGAGCCAGTTCCTCTAGCCCGCTCTTATCCGAAACGGAGATTAGAGCGCGTCTCACGGGTTTACGAGTCATGCAGGGTCCTGTCTACTGGATGGGTTGTTCTCTAAAACGTCAAGAAACGCGGAAACCGCTTGCTTCGAGGTAGCAGCCGCCTCGGGCGCGTGTGCCCTGAACTTGCCGGCGCCGTCGGGTTCGCAAAGGTCAGAGACGGCACGCAATGAAATCCACGGAACGCCAAATAAGTCGCAGGTCTGGGCGATCGCTGCGGTTTCCATGTCGACGCTGAGCAGCCCGGGGAAGCGCTCGCGAACGTCCTCCGCGTTCGCGGCAGTGACAAAGGAGTTCGAGGAGCCGACAGTGCCCTCCAGAAACGGGAGTCCTGTCGCATCAAGAGCTTCCTTGGCCTGTGCTCTAAGAACGGGCGAGGAGTAGTAGGCGGGCGGCATTCTTGGGATCTGACCGGGGAGGTAACCAAACTCGGTGGCGTCGGCCTCGTGATACAGAGCCGACTCCGCAACAACTAGATCGCCCGCGCCTATCCCCATTTCCAGCCCACCGGCGGTACCAGCGACGACAATCAGGTGTGGCACAAACCCCGTGATCACGCCGGTAGTCGCAACCGCGGCGTTGGTGGTCCCGATCCCGCTTTCTGCGAGGAGTACAGGGAGACCTCCAAGCGTGCCCGTAAAGAAACGGGCGGGCCCCCCGTAAGACGGTCCCAGCAGCGTGGTCTCTTCAGTTCCCTCAAGCTCGGCAAGGAACGGCCGGGTCTCTTTCTTCATCGCAGCAACGATGGCGATACGGGGTGACTGAACGGCTTCCTCAGGCATCATCCGCCTACTTCGTCCCAAGATCCACGCTGATCTAGGAAAGCTGAAACCGCCTGTTTGGCTCCCTCCAGTGAATGGTTGGCGCCCCAGCCGCACTGCACCTCGTTTGCTGCAGGAACTTCCGTGGCCTCAAGAACATCGGCAAAGGTTAGGGCCAAGAGCTCTTCAAATTCCTTTGGCTGCACACCCAGGGTCAGTGCATAGAACCCTGTCTGACAACCCATCGGAGAGAAGTCGATCAACGCTCCGGTGTGGTTCCGCATAAGTTCGGCCGTCAGGTGTTCGATCGAGTGGATCGTGGGCATGTCTAGGTGTGCGATGTTCGGCTGGGTGAAACGGACGTCGTATCTAACCAGTTCGTCGCCACCAGGTAGGACCTTCCTGTCGGCGACCCGCACGTACGGCGCTTTAACTTTCCTATGGTCCAGCTTGAACGATTCGACGTTGGTCTTTGAAATCGGCGACTGGGTTCCCATGCCTTCAGGGTAGCCTCCCAAGCGAAACCGGGCCGGACTGCCCGCCCAGGGAAGGCGCCGACACGCCGATCGGCCCACCTCACTGATGAAGAGAAGTCCACAGATCTTGTGCCTGGGGACGGGGGTTATCCACAGCCTGCACAAGTGTCCGGATGCAGGCGGCTCTCGGCTTTCCTTTATGTCGGACCGGTAAGTGACAATGATGTAACTCGAAGCACAGGGCACCCGCTCGGGGCTGTCCACAGGTTTTACCCAGGTGCCACGGATCACGCCAAGACACCAGATATAGGGGGTACTCGACAAATCGAACACAAGGTGTAGTGTTGCATCGGCGGGGAACCCATAGGTTCTCCTAAAATCACAATGATGTAACTACAGGTGCCAGATCCAGCAAAGGCTCGGGCCGAAAGGACACAGGATGACAATCACGGTCTACTCGAAACCACGGTGTGTCCAATGCGATGCCACCCACAGGACCCTGAAGCGGGCCGGTGTTCCTTTCGTAAGCGTCGACGTCAGCGTCGACCGGGAAGCGCTCGACTACATCGTTGGTCTGGGGTACCAACAAGCCCCCGTTGTCATTGCCGGTGAAGAGCACTGGAGCGGGTTCCGGCCCGACCGTCTTGCCGCCGTCGCTGCGCTCGCGTTGCAGCCCGCCCTCAACTAGGCCGTGCCGGAAGAAGTCAGCGCACCAGAACAGAACGAGAGCGGGCAGGGTCCCCGGATCGTCTACTTTTCGTCCGCTACCGAAAACACTGCACGCTTCTTAGATCGTGTGGGATTGCCACGCGAACGCATCCCACTGCGAGCAGGGGACCCGTTTCTGAACGTGGACTACGACTACGTTCTAGTGATTCCCACCTATGGTGGCGGGAACGTGCGTGGAGCAGTCCCCAAGCAGGTCATCAAGTTCCTGAACGACGAAACGAATCGCAGCCACTGCAAAGGCGTGATCTCGGCGGGGAACACCAACTTCGGCAAGGCCTACTGTTTAGCCGGGGACATCGTGTCGCAGAAGGTTGGGGTGCCCCACCTTTACAAGTTTGAACTCCTGGGAACCCCCGGGGACGTCACCCGAGTACAAGAAGGACTGAGGAAGTTTTGGTCGACAATATGACGGACACCGGCCCTGAGCCGGCTCTGCCACCTGAGCAGGACTACCACGCACTCAACGCAAGGCTGAATCTTTACGACAGTGACGGGAAGATCCAGTTCGATGCGGACAGGAAAGCCGCACGGCAGTACTTTTTGACCCACGTCAATCAGAACACAGTCTTCTTCCACAACTTAGAAGAGAAACTGGATTACCTGGTCCGTGAGGGGTACTACGAAAAAGAGGTCCTAGACCAGTACTCTTTCGCTGACATCAAAGCCCTTTACAAGCAGGCGTACGCGTACAAGTTCCGCTTTCCAACGTTCCTGGGCGCGTTCAAGTACTACACGTCCTACACCCTGAAAACGTTCGACGGAAAACGCTATCTGGAACGCTTCGAAGACAGGGTTGTGATTGTTGCCCTCTACCTGGCACAGGGCGACATCGGCATGGCACGTCACCTAGTCGACGAAATGATGTCGGGCCGCTTCCAACCCGCAACCCCCACTTTCCTCAACGCCGGGAAAGTAGCTCGCGGCGAGCTGGTGTCGTGTTTCCTGCTCCGCGTTGAAGACAACATGGAATCCATTGCCCGGGGCATTAACTCTTCCTTGCAACTCTCTAAGCGTGGGGGCGGGGTCGCACTGTCCCTTACGAACCTTCGCGAAGCCGGTGCGCCGATCAAGAGGATTGAGAACCAGTCCTCGGGTGTCGTCCCCGTGATGAAGCTACTCGAAGACTCGTTCTCGTATGCCAACCAGCTCGGAGCTCGTCAGGGAGCCGGTGCCGTCTACTTAAATGCGCACCACCCTGACATCATGTCTTTCCTCGACACGAAGCGTGAGAACGCTGATGAGAAAGTCCGGATCAAGACGCTCTCTTTGGGAGTGGTAGTCCCCGACATCACTTTCCACCTTGCGCGCAACAACGAAGACATGTACCTGTTTAGCCCCTACGACGTTGAGCGCGTGTACGGGGTGCCCTTCAGTGACATTTCGGTCACCGAGAAGTATCGGGAGATGGTGGACAACCCCGAGATCAAGAAGAAGAAGATCAACGCCCGCCGACTGTTCCAGACGATCGCTGAGATTCAGTTCGAGTCGGGCTACCCGTACATTCTGTTCGAGGACACTGTCAACAAGGCAAACCCCATCGAGGGCCGCATCTCCATGTCAAACCTGTGCTCCGAGATCCTGCAGGTCTCAGAGCCATCCGAGTACTACCCCGACCTTTCTTTCAAGCACGTCGGCAAGGACATTTCCTGCAACCTGGGTTCTCTCAACATCGCTAAGGCAATGGAGTCCCCTGACTTCTCCGGAACCATCGAGTCCGCGATCCGCGCCCTGACCGCGGTTTCCGAACTGTCCAACATCGAGTCTGCTCCGTCAATTGCGGCAGGGAACGCGCGCTCTCACGCCGTTGGGCTTGGCCAGATGAACCTGCATGGGTACCTGGCTAAAGAGGGCATTTACTACGGCGATGAGACCTCGCTCGACTTCGTGAACATGTATTTCATGACGGTCGCGTACGAGGCCATTAAGGCGTCAAACAAGATCGCTAAAGAACGCGGCGAGACCTTCGATGGGTTTGAGCGCTCTGATTACGCGTCCGGCAAGTTCTTTGAAAAGTACATCGAAGGCACCTGGGAACCCAAGACCGAGAAGGTTAAAGACATCTTCGCGAAGTCGACGGCAAATATCCCCACGCGGGAGGACTGGAAGAAACTGGCCGCCGACGTCGCTGAGTACGGGATGTTTAACCAGAACCTCCAGGCGGTCCCCCCAACGGGGTCCATCAGTTACATCAACAACTCGACAGCTTCCATCCATCCCATCACCTCGAAGGTTGAGATTCGGAAAGAGGGCAAACTGGGGCGCGTCTACTACCCAGCCCCCTACATGACGAACGACAACCTTGAGTTCTACCAGGACGCCTATGAAATCGGCCCTGAAAAAATCATTGATGTTTACGCAGAGGCGACACAACATGTCGACCAGGGCCTGTCCCTGACGCTGTTCTACCCTGACACGGTCACGACACGCGACCTGAACCGCTCTTACGTCTACGCCTGGCGCAAGGGAATCAAAGCCCTGTACTACATGCGGGTGCGTCAAAAGGCACTGGATGGCACAGAGATCGAAGGCTGTGTCTCCTGTCAGCTCTAGGGCTTCCTAGCCCCCGGACTGCGGCTTAGCGGACGCTGCTGCAAGTTCGGGGGTACCGAACCAGGCGTTGAAGAACGCGTAAAAGTTCTGATTCCCCCACGTGGAGCACGCATCACCCTCGCCACTCAGCGCGGCCAGATTCGGTTGGTACGGCGTGTAGTTGTAGAGATTTGAAGTGGCCACGTTAGCCACCGTGACCTCGGGTCCCTCGCAGCCCTCGCCAGGAGCGTACGGGATAGCAACAGGCACACCGGGCAGGACCATGTAGTCGTGCGGGTTTGCCTGGTATTTCCTCATCTGCCTTGCCGCGTAGTAGACCTGTTTGGTGAAGCCAAAGTACTCCGGGTCGCAGACCGAGTCGTCTGGGCACTGGTAGCCCGTTGCAATCACGTAGCGGGACTCGTTTAGTCTGTGCCCGGATGCGGTCACCAGCCCCTGTTCCTTTTGGATCAGGGTGAGCAGGACCTGGGGGTTGATGCCGCAGGCCTGGCTGGCTTTCCAGATTATGGAAGCCGCGTCGTCATCCTCTTGACCAACAAACGCTCCGCCGCAGTACTGATCTGCTGGGAATGATTCCGAGTCCTCCTTGTACTCGCTCATGCAAACGGTGCCATCGAGCCCCGTGCGGCACCCCTGGTTCCATTTTTGGATAAAGGAACGCACCTGCTCTTCTGAGTACGCCGAGGAGTCGAAAAACTGTTCGTCGCTAATAATGAACGACGGGTCGAAGCCCTCATAGGAAATGGTCGGTCCCTTTGGCTCAGGGGGGAGCTGTTGGGCCACCGGCTCGGGTTGCGGATCTGGAGAAACGCAACCGGCAACTGAGAGCGCAGCTGCGAGGCTCAAGAACACAACGACCCCGATGCCGCCCGTCTGCCCCCGCAGCATTCTTCTGCTTGCCACCACTGCTTCCCTACACGGACTCAGCGACATGTTTAGCGATTGCAGGGACGGCAGACTCGATGGTTTCTAAGGTTTCCACGAAATCGGCTTGAGTTCCGTACCAGGGGTCGGGCACGTCCAGTTCCCGATCTTCTCCCGACAGAAACTCTTTCGTAAAAGTGCGGAACAGCTCTGTTTGGGCGGGCGCTCCACTTTTACCCCAGCGTCTCACCATGCGCGCAAGTTCGTCCCTGTGTTGCACTGTCATGGGCAAGATCAGGTCAAAGTCGTCGAAGTCTTCGGGCGTGACTCTGCGGGCTGCTCGCGTCGGCACCTGGTAGCCCGCCTGCCGCAGAACCTTCGCTGCGCGGTAGTCGATTGGATTGCCAATCTCATATGACGTAATGGCAGCTGAATCGACCTCCACGTCCAAACCTGCTGCAGCAAGCTTGTCGGCAAGCACTACTTCTGCCATGGGTGACCGGCAAATATTCCCCGTGCAAACCGTCAAAATCCGGTATGTCACTGCGTATCCCTTCCTGGAAACTTCTTCTCACCCGCCAGAACCTCCATGGGGATGCGGTTCTGCTCGAGTGGTTTCGGGCAGGTGCCAAAGGGTGAAAGATGGGCCGGGAAAATCTGGGCCCTGTTCATGTCCAAGACAACGGTTTCACCATCGACAACCACGGGAGCCGCGCGCCACTCCGAAGTTTCTTTCCCGTTCGTGTGGTCGTAGAACATTACCTGTGGCGAGTCGTACTCACCGGTCACTGCCAGGTCAACCACATCCCCGTTCGGCAAAGAGACCTCTGCGTCCGCCCAGGTTTCAAGCTCCGCAGTTCCGCCCTCCACTGCGGTTCCCACCTGGACCTGGCGCGGCTCATCAAAACGCAACAGCCTTCCACGCAACACCCAGGTGGGCTCAAAGTCGTACCGGTCCAGCCCATCGAACTCTGTAAGGCGGTTTGCCCGCGGGTCGCGGACCCTGACTGCGGGGCGCCCGAAACGGTGGATTACCTCGATCTCGCGACCATCCTGATCACGAAGGCTCCGGTCGATTATCCCCGGCTCCACTTCGATTGTGAGTGGTCCCGCTACCAACTGGTCACCTTGGAAGACGGAAGTCCCCCCTTCTTCAGGGGTGAAAGTGACGGTGTTCTCAGTCGCCTCCCACAATCCGGGAAAATGGGAGAGCGGTGTGGGCGTTCCATCCAACCACTTCAACTCAACTAGCGAGAGCCAGCCGTAGGGATCGCGTAGTGACTCTTCCCGAGCTTTGATCCATTCGCTACGTCCGCTTTTGGTACCGACCGAACCGACCATCAGGCCCCCTTGGAAGTTGCTGTCTGGGCGAAGTCTATCGGCTCCCCCCATTCGGCCCCGGGCAAGGCTAGGAAGCGCAGTTCAAACCTTCTTTCAAAGCGGACAGGTTCGCCTCCATCACTTCCAGGAAATCGCGATCAGCATCGTTTTGGATCTCTAATGGGTCAAGACTCACTGCCCGCAGACCAAGTGTCTCGGTCAGTTTCTGGTTGTGTTCGCCGCCTTCGTGACCCGCCCCTGCCGGCTCCACGAAAAGGGTTGTGATTCCCCGCTCGTCGATCAACCCCAGGACTTCGTTGATTCGAGCTGGCGACGGTTCCGCTTCGGGGTCAAGCCCCAAAACGCCAGACTGTTGCAGGCCATACCGCGCCGCCAAGTAACCGAAGGCCTCGTGAGAGGTCAGTAGGGTCTCCCCCTCGCAACCGGCAAGAGCTTTCGCGTATTGTTCGTCCAGATCCTCAAGCTGACCGTGTAGCTCCGCTGCATTCTCTTCGTAGTAGCTAGCGTGCGCCGGGTCCACTTCACCCAGTTGAATCGCGAGCCCGTCCGCAATGTCAGCAGAGATGAGCGGGTCCAACCAGATGTGGGGGTCCCCTGCAATCAGATCTTCCGGATCAACTGCCTGCAGGACGTCGTAGCTGTTCACCTTTGTCACCGAGATTGCTTCTTCCATCGCGCTTTGGAACCCGCCTGACAGGTACAGCGCGATGTCCGCGTCGCCAACCCTGGCCGCCTGGGCCGGGGAAAGCTCAAGGTGATGGGCATCCCCCGCGCTGGCCGCAACGTTCTCAACCACCACTTGGTCACCGCCCACCGCTAGTGCAAGGTATTCCAATGGGTAAGACGCCACCACTACACGCGGCAGACTGTCAGAACTTTCACTCTTTGGTGTCCCTCCCGCACATCCTGCGACCCAGGTCACTGTAGAAACCAGTCCTAGGACGACGGCGGCCCGCACGATACGTGCTCTGGCCCTTCCGCTCATTTCAGACCTCCAAAGTCCACTTCACCAGGGCTCCTAGGCGAGCTCAGAACAGCTAAGCAACGTCTAGAACGGTCCCCGAAACCACCCTATTGAGACTCAGTCACAATAGCTCGAAAGAGAATCCCAGGGGGCGGGCAAGGTCCCACGGCCCTATTTTGCCGCAATTGGCCCTGGGAAACTTGCCACTCATGCCCGGTGGAACCTTGCGCTGAGGCTCGAAAGCTCTGTGCTTTTAGCTCGTCTAGTCATCACAGTGTTCTCACGACAGTCTTGGGGGCGCCCCCAACAGGTGCCTTTGCCGGGACAGGCAACATCGCCCTTGCAACCTCTGCGGGTGCCAAAATCGGGAGTCAGAAGGTGCCGGCAGGCTACACGTTTGGCCCGAAGGCAGTGGAACGATGTTCTACGACCCCCGCCAGTGGCGGCTCACGCATCGAGTCCACAACCCAGAGGTGGACGGACGAGCTAGCGGCGAGGAAGAAAAGCTGGGGAGTCCCGACGACGACGTAGCAGCGCAGTTCCCGGAAGACAAAGGCGCAAAATACTGGGATCGTCCCTGGACTGAACCCGGTCGACCCTCCCTCCGGAAACCACCAGACGATCCGGCTAGACGGCAAGTCGCCCAGCAAGCTACCGCTCTCGGGCTTCAAAAGGATCGACAAGCTCAGGCTCGAGAACTACAACCCGGACTCATTCCTGGTCATCGAGGTTAGCCAAGGCGATGTGGATCAGGGCAACGGGAAGGTCATCTTGCCGTCGTTCTCCGCCCTGGGAATGGACCTGCCGGAGCAGGCATCAGCTTCGTTCTGTTCGACTTCAGCGAAGCCACTGGCGAAGTCGAGCTTCTTTCCCAGACACAGCGGACTCGCGGTGCGGTCTGCGCCCCGAGGGGCCCGTCGAGTGCGAACACACGGGCACGTCCAACCTGAGGAAGGATGTTGTCGGCGTAGAGGACGCGGACCTGGATCTGCTCAAGAACGTCACCTTCCCGGCGATCGCGTACTGGGCTAACGGATCTAAGACCTTCGACTCGCCAGCAGACAGAACCGTCGTGGACGGCGTCGAACTACCAGTGGGCACAGAGATCGTCTTCAAGGAGTGCCTTGAAGAGTGCAGGTTCCCGGAACTTGACGGCTATACCTTCGAGGGCTCCGAACTGTCGGCAGAGCGCATCACCATTTCCGACACAGAGACCGTGACGCTCACCGCGGCCAACACCTTTAGCAAGGACGAGGGCGAAGATGAAGGCGTCGAAACGGGCGGCCTTGCCATCACAGGCGCAAGCGGAGCGGCCCTTGCAGGGGTGGCAGGAGTCCTGTTTCTGCTGGCCGGTGCAGCCGTGCTTCTGCTACGTCGTGAGCGAGGTTCTCACTAGCTAACGCCAAGCGGCAAAGCAAACGCTGCCGGGTTCTAGTCAACTCCGGTGGCGTTTCCTTTTGCTACGTGGCCTAAAGCCTAGAAATCCCAGTCGTCGTCTTCGGTCTCGACGATCTCACCAATAACGTAGGAAGAGCCGGAACCTGAGAAGAAGTCGTGCGTTTCCGTTGCGTCGGGCGCAAGCTGCGCCAGAATCGCAGGGTTCACGTCGGTCTCATCCGCGGGGAAAAGTGCTTCGAAACCAAGGTTCATCAGGGCCTTGTTCGCGTTGTACTTCAGGAACTTCTTGACGTCCTCAGTAAGGCCCACGGGATCGTAGAGGTCCTCAGTGAACTTCACTTCGTTCTCGTAGAGATCGAGTAGCAGGGCGTAGGTGAAGTCCTTTAGCTCTTGCTGTCGCTCCTCGGACGCCTTCCTGTAGGCCAGCTGGAACTTATATCCGATGTAATAGCCGTGAACGGCTTCATCACGGATGATGAGCCGGATGATGTCGGCAGAGTTCGTGAGTTTCGAGTGAGACGCCCAGTAGAGGGAGTCGTAGAAGCCCGAGTAGAACATGAAGGACTCCAGCATCACCGAAGCAATCTTCTTCTTCTCAGGATCATCAGCGACGTAGTAGGAGTTGATGATCTCTGCCTTCTTCTGAACCTCGGGGTTTTCCTCCGCCCACCTGAACGTCGCATTGATGTCCTCGGTGTTCAAGAGAGTGGAGAAGATAGAGCTGTACGACTTGGCGTGAACCGACTCCATGAACGCAATGTTCGTGTACACAGCCTCCTCGTGCTGGGTCAGGGCATCTGGGATCAAGCTCACAGCACCGACCGTTCCCTGCAGCGTGTCCAGCAGCGTCAGGTTCGTGAACACGTTTGAGAAAGTCGTCTTCTCTGCGTCATTCAACGTTGCCCAAGAAGGAAGATCGTTCGACAACGGGATCTTCTCTGGCAACCAAAAGTTTGCAGTCAAACGGTCCCAGACCTCGAGATCCTTCTCATCTTCGATCTTGTTCCAGTTGATTGCCTCGAAGACCTGATGCTTTGCTTCTTCGGTCACTATCGCTCCTTCGCTTCTGCAGCCACTACCCCAACCCTATCCGTGGGACCGCGCCAAGCGGAGGTGCCCTTGCTTACCGGGAACGAGCTGCAGGCCGCGCCACCACTCTCTGTTACCGAATCGTTATGGACTGGACTTGCATCCTGGGAGCGCTCCCAATAGAGTGATTTGCACGTGTTGGGAGCGCTCCCAATACTTTGGTCCGGAGACCAAATGGTGTACGAAACTCGTCACCCAAATCCAAGGAAGTGAAGATGCTCCACATGAAATCTAGGAAACTCGCCATTGGCGCGTCTGTCCTCGCGACAGCCGCCCTGGCGCTATCCGCCTGCTCGTCCGGCGGCGACAAGAAGGATGAGGCTGCCGAGAGCGGTGAAGCCGCCGGCTCCAGCGGGGACGGTAAAGAAATCACGCTAACGGTCGCCACGTTCAACGACTTCGGCTACACAGACGAACTGTTGAAGCAGTACGAAGAAGAGAACCCCGGCATCAAGGTTGTCCACAACCGCGCTGCTACCTCCGACGACGCTCGCGCCAACTACTTCCAGAAGCTTGGCAAGACCGGCCTGGCCGACATCGAAGCGATCGAAGTTGACTGGGTGCCTGAGGTCCTGGAATACGCAGACCTGCTCGCTCCGGTACCGGACGACCTGAAGTCGCGTTGGCTCGACTGGAAGGTTGAGGCAGCCACCGACAAGGACGGCAACCTGATTGGCTACGGCACGGACATCGGCCCCGAAGGCATCTGCTACCGCCAAGACCTCTTCGAAGAGGCAGGTCTACCCTCTGACCGCGACGAGGTTGCGGAACTGCTGGACGGCGACTGGGCGAACTACTTTGAAGTTGGCTCCAAGTACACCGAAGCAAGCGGCGCAGCTTTCTACGACTCAGCAGGCGCCATTTCCCAGGGCATGATGAACCAGGTGCAAGCGGCCTACGAAGATCCTGACACCGGCGAAATCATTGCGACCACCAACCCTGAGGTCAAAGCTATTTTCGACGAGCTAACCGCAGCCTCCGCAACGGAGTCCGCAAAGCTGCAGCAGTGGACCGATGACTGGTACGCAGGCATGGCAAACGGCGACTTCGCCACCACCCTGTGCCCGGGCTGGTTCCTTGGAATCATTGAAGGAAACGCTCCTGACGTCGAGGGCTGGAACTTTGCGAACGTCTTCCCGAACGGCGGCGGCAACTGGGGTGGTTCCTACCTGACTGTTCCCGCGAACGGTGAGAACGTTGAAGAAGCCCAGAAGCTTGCTGACTGGCTGACCTCACCCGACACTCAGATCAAGGCTTTCGAAAACGTTGGGGCCTTCCCCAGCCAGAACGAAGCCCTGACCTCCCCGGCTCTGCTTGACTCCGTGAATGCCTACTTCAACGACGCCCCCGTCGGTCAGATTCTCGCGGACCGCGCCAAGGCAGTAACTGTCAGCCCCTACAAGAGCACCGAATACTTCAAGATCAACAGCCTGTTCCAGGACGCCCTGACCCGAACTGAAGATGGTTCGCAGGACCCGGCAACCTCCTGGGAGCAGTTCGTCTCTGAAGTCGACGCCCTCGGCTAAAACCGAGCAGAAACCGAACAGGCAGAGCTGTGTCTTCAGTATCGACTGTTCCCTCCAAGCGGGGGACGGGTTCCTCATCCCGTCCCCCGCGCCGAGTGGGATTTGGTGAGCGGCTAGGTAGGTGGGACGTCAAGGTTGCGCCCTACCTGTACATCTCCCCGTTCTTCATCGTCTTCGCGTTGGTGGGCTTATTTCCCATCGCCTACACCGCAGTCATTTCCTTCATGGACTGGGACCTGGTTCGCGGTTCGGGCACATTCATCGGCTTCGACCAGTACCTTTACGTCCTTGGCCAACCCAAGTTTTGGATTGCGGTCCGAAACACCTTCTCAATCTTCCTACTTTCCAGCGTCCCGCAAATAATCGCTGCCGTCTTCCTGGCAGCGATGCTCAATGAAAACCTTCGCGCCAAAACCTTTTGGCGGATGGGTGTCCTGGTCCCCTACGTCATGGCACCTGTCGCAGTCGCACTCATCTTTTCGAACATGTTCGGCGACAAATACGGCCTGGTGAACAACACCCTCAACTCCCTCGGCATTGCGCCGATCGCCTGGCACGTGAACGCCTTCTGGAGTCACATTGCAATCGCGGTAATGGTGAACTTCCGCTGGACCGGCTACAACACCCTGATCTTGCTTGCCGCGATGCAAGCCGTCCCACGGGACCTATACGAAGCCGCAACAGTCGACGGAGCAGGAACAGCTCGCCAGTTCTTCTCGATCACACTGCCGTCCTTAAAGCCGACATTGATCTTCGTCATCATCACGTCGACTATCGGGGGCCTACAGATCTTCGACGAACCCCGAATGTACGACACAGCCGGCACGGGCGGCCCCAACAACCAGTGGCTCACCGTCAGCCTCTACCTGTACCTGACCGGTTGGGGCGAATGGAACTTCGGCCGTGCTGCAGCTATCGCTTGGCTGTTGTTCTTGATCATTCTGCTGATTGGCGTCATCAACCTCTTCATCACCAGGAGCGTTGTCGCCGACGCGGGCACCAAGAGCAACCTCTCCCGCAAAGAACAGAGGGCGCGTAGCAAATCTGCACTCGCAAGAGTCAAACAAGAGAAGCTCGAGCAGGACCAGGCCCGCGCCTCTTCCGCTGCGATGGCTCTAGAGGAGAAGGACCTGTGAGCGCCGACGTCATCTCAAAACCCAAGGTGAAGAAAACTCGCGGCCGGAAGTTCGGCCGACCCTCGTGGTGGGTCTACGGGATCTTGATCGCGGCCCTACTGGGATTCCTGTTCCCGTTCTACTGGTCATTCCTCATCGGATCCAAGGACGCATACGCCCTGCGAGACCCGAACATGAGTTGGCTCCCAGGGGGGAACTTCCTGAAGAACGCCGCTGCGGTCGTTAGCAACCCGGCAGTGAACTTCTGGAAAGCACTCTGGAACTCCCTCTACTCCTCCGCCATCATCGCCGCCTCCGTGGTCTTCTTCTCGACACTCGCAGGCTGGGCTTTCGCGAAGCTACGGTTCAAGGGATCACAAGTCCTGTTGGTGTTCGTTATCGCAACCATGGCAGTCCCAGCACAACTGGGTGTTGTGCCGCTCTACATCCTGTTCTCCGAGTTCGGATGGACCGGGAAGATGGGCGCAGTCATTGTGCCTGCGCTAACCACAGCGTTCGGGGTCTTCTGGATGACGCAATACCTTCAACAGACGGTCCCTGACGAACTGGTAGAGGCGGCGCGTGTGGATGGTGCGACCGCATTCCGGACCTTCCTAACGGTGGGCGTGCCGGCGGCGAGACCCGCCGCGACCATGCTGGCACTGTTCACCTTTGTTTCAGCTTGGAACAACTTCTTCTGGCCGTTCATCGTGCTTGATCCGCAGAACCCGACCCTGCCGGTTGCCTTGTCGCTGCTTCAAGCCAACTACTTCGTTGACTACTCCATCGTTCTTGCCGGAGTGCTGCTGTCAACGATTCCCCTACTGATCCTCTTTGCGTTCTCGGGGAAACAGCTGGTTGCAGGCATCATGCAGGGCGCAGTGAAAGGATAATTTCAGATGGATTCCAGACTTGGTCTCGCGACCTCTCTGAACGAAAACAGCACCTCGAAAGATATCCCTGAGGGATTCCTTCTGGGTGCGGCGGCGGCGGCGTACCAAATAGAGGGCGCCTTCGACGAGGGCGGGCGCGGCCCATCAATCTGGGACACTTTTTCCCGCGTTCCCGGTGCCGTTGCTGGCGGCGACACCGGGGACGTGGCCTGCGATCACTACCACCGATACAAAGACGACGTGGCCCTCATGAAGTCACTAAACCTGGAAACCTACCGGTTCTCCACATCTTGGGCCAGGGTCTGCCCCGACGGGGTCACTCCGAACCCCGAAGGCCTGGACTTCTACAAGCGGCTGGTCGACGAACTCTTGGAGGCCGACATCCTGCCGTGGCTGACCCTGTACCACTGGGATCTGCCGCAAGCACTGCAGGACCTTGGTGGCTGGCCGAATAGGGACACTGCATACCGTTTCCGTGACTACGCGATGCAGGTCCACTCTGCGCTCGGAGACCGCGTGGGCGTGTGGACCACACTCAATGAACCGTGGTGTGCGTCTTTCCTTAGCTACACCGGCGGGGAGCACGCACCGGGTCACCACAGCCTGGAAGAAGGCATGCTTGCAAGCCACCACCTGATGCTGGGGCACGGCCTGGCGATCCGGAGCCTTCGGGAAACCGATCCGAGTCTCAACCTGGGCCTTACCCTAAACTTCACCGTGGCGGACCCGCTGAATCCGGAGAGCCCGGAGGACCAGAGGGCAGCCAGGCTGGTGGATGGCCAAGCGAACCGGTGGTTCCTGGACCCGCTGTTCAGGGGCTACTACCCCACTGACATTCTTGAAGAGTTCGCAGACATCGACCCCGGTGCCAGAGAAGCGTTCGCTGGCGCGATCCTGCCAGGTGACATGGAGATCATCTCCACTCCCTTCCAAACACTTGGCGTGAACTACTACCAGCCGAGTGTTGTGACCGCCACTTTTGAGGCGCCGTCAGCGGTCGGTGAACGTCTAGGTATTACAGAACTTTCTCCCGCCGCGGATGCTGGGCCAGGCATTGAACGAAAGCCACAGAACCCGATGCCTGCTTCACGCGGCTTTGTCAGCCCGGACCCACTCCTACCCAGGACGGCACAGAACTGGGATATTGACCCCCTGATGTTTAAGGACCTGCTACTTCGCGTCCACAACGAGTACACGAAGGAGTCCGGTACCTCGCTCTACGTAACCGAAAACGGCGCAGCCTTCAATGACAAGGTCACGGAGACCCCCGAGGGACCCGTGGTACGCGACCCTGAGCGGACCGCGTTCCTGAAGCTGCACCTGGGAGCGGTCCTCGACGCCCGCGATGAAGGCGTCGATGTGAACGGTTACATGTATTGGTCACTCATGGATAACTACGAGTGGGCTTGGGGTTACGACAAACGCTTCGGTATCGTCTACGTCGATTACCAGACACAGGAGCGGATCATCAAACACTCTGGCCTTGCTTACGCGAAGATTATTGCGGACCGCAAACTTGACGTTGAGCGCGACGCCGGACTCAAGGTCCGGCAGGACTCCCTGCTGGAAGGCCGGACAAGGTCTATGCGGGAAGCAGGATAAAGCAGGCCCGCAGACACGAAGGAACAAATGAAAACGGCACAACGGGTCCGGGGCGGCCAAGTGGCGACTTTGGAATCGGTAGGGGAACTGGCGGGGGTTTCACGCTCGACCGTCTCGCGGGTCATCAACGAATCACCTGGGGTGAGTAAGAAGGCCACTGAGGCCGTTCTGGATGCGATCGAGCAGCTCGGGTACGTTCCGAACCAGATGGCGAAGTCCCTGGCCACAAAGCGCACCTCTGTAGTGACTGCGCTGATCCCCGAAGACCTAGGACACTTCTTTGCCGACCCCTTCTTTCGCCAGATCATCTCGGGGATGGAAGCCTACATCTCAGAGACGGACCTTGTGCTCAACATGATGATCGCGTCGAAGAGGTCTTTTCGAAAAATCCTAAATTCTCTAGCCGGGGGGAGGGCCGACGGGATCCTGGTCCTCTCTCATCACACCGACCATGAGCTCGGGGAGTCTTTAAGGCGCAAGATCCCTGTGGTCTACGGAGGCAGGCCCACAGTCAACGGGGAACACGCCAGTTACGTGGACGTGGACAACGTGACTGGCGCAAGAACGGCTGCGGAAGCCCTTCTTGCCGCGGGGTGCAAACGAATCGCAACTATCACTGGTCCCCTAGACATGCAGGCGGGGATTGACCGTCTTGAGGGGTTCCGACAAGTCGCGAGCGACGCGGGGGCTCTGGGCCCAATCGTCCGCGGAGACTTTACGGCAAGGAGCGGTGAGAAAGCCGCCCTGAAGCTTCTTGATGAAGACGAGGACTTTGATGGGCTCTTCGTTGCCAGTGACCTGATGGCCCGGGCCGCGGTTGACGTCCTTTTGGATGCCGGCGTCAAAATCCCGGGGGATGTCGCAGTGATCGGCTACGACGACTCAACCGCCGCCACATCGGCGCACCCCTACCTCACCACTATCCATCAGGACTCTTTCAAGCAGGGGTGGGCCATGGCCGAGCTCCTAGAGCAACGAATGAGAGACCCGAGCCTGCCCCCTCAGGGGATCGAACTCGGTACAAGCCTGGTTGAGCGGGAGACGACTTAGTGGTCGCTCCAGGCGCACGGTCTAAAACAAGGGCTGCTGCGCCGTCCCCTCCTGCTCATCGAGCGCGGCAAGTGCCTGCCAGGCAAGGTCGGCGTCAAGCAACGCTAACGGGGGCGCCCCTTTCCGCGTCACAGTGACCGGCTCTAACTCTGCCGCAGCCATCACCTCTTCCCAACGCCCAGGGACCTCCTGCGCGGCGATCACGTCTAAGAGGGGGTTTTTGGGCCACGCAGGTTCCTTGAACCCGTAGTGCGCCTTTGCTTCATCCGGCGTTGCCGCCAGGCGTCGCGTGGGCATCGGTTTTGCGCCCGGAGGCGGAGCGCCAAGAGAACTGTTCAGCTTGACGGTGACGCCGAAGCCCGGCCCGGGGTTTGGAGTGCGCCGTTGCCGATAGGCCTCGGCCGCAGCCCTTGCTCTGTCGTCCGCAGCTTCGTTGAGAGGGTGTCCCGCGTGACCTTTTACCCACTCGAACCGGAC
Source organism: uncultured Actinomyces sp. (assembly GCA_964345615.1). Classification (GTDB taxonomy): domain Bacteria; phylum Actinomycetota; class Actinomycetes; order Actinomycetales; family Actinomycetaceae; genus Scrofimicrobium. Next base: position 25,157 of record CAYFRQ010000008.1, read on the forward strand.
CTGCCTACCCCGAAGCGCCTCATCTAAGTCCTGCATCAACGCCAGATTTGCGACAGGTTTTCCGTCTGCTTTCTTCCAGCCTTTTGCCTTCCAGTTGGGCATCCACTTCGTCACCGAGTTGATCACATACTGGGAGTCAGCAAGCACAACCAGGCCCTGGTCAGCGAACCCAGCTTCGGCCGTGTCCTTCAGCAACCGCAACAATGCCGTTAGCTCGCCGACGTTATTCGTGGCGCTTGACCACCCACCAGCCGCCCAGGTGTTTGCGTCAATCACCCATGCCCAGCCCGCAGGCCCCGGGTTGCCAAGCGCTGATCCGTCAACTGCTGCCGTGATCGTCATGCCTTCGATACTAGGGCTTCAGCTCGGCGAAACCGCGATGCCCCACGTACGCTAAAAGCATGGCTTACGACAAAGAGAACAAATCGCGGGGTTCCCGCCCTCGCTTCGACGACCGACCAAAAGAAGGAACCGACAAGGACCTGTTGCGGATACTGCATAGCATCGACGGCTCCAGCTACGGTGCCTACAAGCGTGTCGTGGGAAGGTGGGACTACGGGTTCTTCAGAGTCCACATTGACCGAATCCAGGCCGACCCCTACGCGCCGCCTTCGGCAGTTCGGATTGTTTCAAGTCCCGCAGAGATCGGGCTGCCCGAATCGACCTACTCAACGAAGCAACAGTGCATTGCGACCGCCGACTTCCTGACCCGTTCGTTTAAAGATGCGCTTCGAGGTGCAAAGCGGTCCGCACTCTCCATCACTTCGGTTGGGCAAGAAGTTTTAGAACGCTCAGCCGCGTCGGTGACGCCAGAACGTGTCGAGCTCCGGATTCAAGTCGCAATGCCCGCAAGAGGAAGGACCGTGCTGGGGCACCAGGCTGCCACGATCTTCGACCTAGAGTTGCCAGATGCGGTGGCGGAAACGTTTGACTTCACGTCTTCGCAGGCGGGCCCCTACCGGGACGCACTAGTGAGGCACGTGGAGACCTACCAGGACTACCTCGCGCTCTCTGCTGCCTTGGAGAACAACAACTGGATCTCCTTCATTGCTAACAACGCGATCCTGGCTCGTAAAAGTGGTATCTCGCAGCTCCCCATGGAAGACGCCCTCCCATTCGCGTCCCCGGAGAGTCTGCAGGTCGAGGTCGAACTACCCTTCGCCGGGAAGGTATCGGGCATGGCCCTAAAGCCGGGTATCACCCTGATTGTCGGTGGGGGCTATCACGGCAAGTCCACCGTGTTGTCGGCTATCCAGCGCGGCGTTTACAGTCACGTTCCGGGGGATGGCCGCGAACTTGTCGCGACCCTTCCTGAAGCCATCAAGGTCCGTGCTGAAGACGGGCGGCCGGTCACGAAAGTCGACGTTTCGCCGTTCATCAACCACCTGCCGACCCAGAGCAACACCGCGAGATTCTCCACACAGAACGCGTCAGGCTCAACGTCGCAGGCAGCTTCGATCATCGAAGCCATGGGGACGCGCTCAAGAGTGCTACTTATCGATGAAGACACCTCAGCAACCAACCTCATGATCCGCGATGAGCGAATGCGAGAGCTGGTCGCTGCTTCCGAAGAGCCCATCACTCCCCTGATTGACAGGATCAGCGGACTTGCGAAGGACGCAGGCGTTTCTGTCGTCATTGTTATGGGAGGGTCGGGGGCCTACCTGGACGTCGCAGACCTTGTACTGCAGATGAACTCTTACCGCCCGGAAAACGTGACGGAAAGAGCGCATCAGATTGCAGAAGAAAACCCTCGCGAACGCACTGATATTCCGGGCTTCCCAGAACTCCTTCCCCGCTGCCCTGTGCGACTGCCCAGGCCCGCTCAGCGTTCAAAAACAAAGTCGGCCGGGGTGAACGCCCTCACCCTTGACCGGCAGGCCGTCGACATTTCGGACGTGGAACAAATCGTGGAGCCGGGACAGGCTGAAGCAATCGCCTGGTGCATGCGTGGAATTCTGCATGAACTCGCTGACGGGGAGAAAACCCTTTACGAACTCACGGAACTCGTGGAACACCTGATCGAAGACAAGGGCCTGGACCAGCTAGTGAAGTACGGGGCGCGGAAGCACCCCGCCTTCCTAGCCCGCCCAAGGGCGGTTGACATCGCGGCGGCAGTCAATCGCTACCGCGCACTGGAAATCAGGGGGTAGGACCTACTGCTCGCTGGCGCTCTTGTTTACTGCGCCGTCTTTCGGCCTCACGTTGGGGCCGCCCTCAAGGAAGACTTCGACCGCGTTCCTAGCGGACTTGTCGACCATCTGCACGGGCGGCGACTTCATGAAGTAGGCGGAGGGCGCCCAGACGGGTCCCGCAATCCCCCGATCCAGGGCGATTTTGGCAGCACGGATCGCGTCGATGACTATGCCCGCTGAGTTCGGTGAGTCCCAGACCTCCAGTTTGTATTCCATCTGGATCGGCACGTCCCCAAACGTCGTGCCCTCAACACGCACGAACGCGAACTTTCGGTCCTCAAGCCACGGCACGTAGTCCGAGGGGCCGACGTGGATGTCCCTGTCTTCGAACTCACTCTTCATATTCGAGGTGACGGCTTGCGTCTTAGAGATCTTCTTCGACTCGAGGCGGCTCCGTTGCAACATGTTCTTGAAGTCCATGTTGCCGCCAACGTTGAGCTGGTAGGTGCGGTCAATCTTGACGCCGCGTTCCTCCATCAGGCGAATAATGTCGCGGTGACTGATAGTGGCCCCGAACTGGCTCTTAATATCGTCACCGATAATGGGGACACCCGCCTCCTCGAACTTCTTTGCCCACTCTGGGTCTGAAGCAATGAAGACGGGAAGGCAGTTCACGAACGCGCAGCCAGCATCCATCGCGCACTGCGCGTAGAAGCGATCTGCCTCTTCGGAGCCCACCGGCAGGTAGGAAACCAAAACGTCAACGTCCAGGTCCTTCAGGATCTGCACAACGTCAACCGGCGCTAGAGCAGACTCTTCAACGGTGTCAGAGTAGTACTCACCGAGACCATCCAGCGTGGGAGCGCGCATCACTGTGACGCCCGTGTTCGGGACCTCAGTGAACACGACAGTGCAGTTAGGCTCAGCAACAATAGCCTGCGCTAGGTCCTTGCCGACCTTGTTCGCATCCACGTCGAAGGCTGCGACAAACTCAACATCCCCGACATGATAGTCACCGAACTGGACGTGCATCAGCCCAGGAATCGCTTCATCCTTTGACCTCTCTTTGTAGTATTCGACGCCCTGCACCAGCGAGGATGCACAGTTGCCAACTCCAACAATGGCTGTTCGGATTTTGTTCATGGGTTGCCCTTCAGTTTGTGACTTTCGAAGTGTCAGTTTCTGTATCGGTTGTTGGTTGTTGTTCCGGATCGGCCTGGATTAGACGGTCGATCCAGGACAGTTCGTTCAGTGCTTGCGCTGAGTCGAGTTCGCCTTTTGAACGCACCCAGAAATCAGCTGATTGCTTCGCCTTTTGTCCCGCTTCGTGTCGCGCTAAGACCTGGGCCCTTCGCCGCATCAGTAACGTGAGGCGAGTTGCGGGCGGAGCCTTCGACATGAGCGCCATGGTGAGATCCATGGACTCGTCATCCACGTCGGCCTGAACAAGTGCGCTCCGCAGGAAACTTGTTCCCTCGGGGGTCGTCCGGTAGACAACCTGGCGCTTTTCAGACACTGAATTCGGGGCGTCCACGACTTCGATCAGGGCTCGGTCAGCGAGCCGGTGCAACGCTGGGTAGAGCGACCCGTAAGACAACCTACGAACCGGCCCAAGGGAGCGAGAGAGTCGCTTGCGTAGCTCGTAGCCGTGCAACGGATCTTCAAGTTCACCAAGGATAGCTAGCTCAAGCATGCTGGAGCGAACACCCATCCCCGGTCCTCTCTGCGTGGGTAGCGACTAAGACCCTGCTAACCCTAGCAGCCTGTATCGCGCCGATATGACTGCGCAGAGATCTCGAGACAGTGAACTAACGCACCATGTTTCAGCGGAGAAAGCGGCGGCTTTTGCTCAGGCGCGCAAACTCGGTGGCGTAGGGGCCCGGAGGCAGGGTTGGGATCCCATCGAAGGTCCAGCGGTGCGCATAGTCGAAGTTGAAAGTTGGTGAACAAGAGGCACAAGCGCTCACCCTGGTAGGGCGACGATGCAGCCTGCGCTCGGCCCCGCAAGCGGGGCACGTGCCGACCCAGCGTGCGGGTGGCTGGGGCAACCAGCCTGGCAGCTGCGCCTTCGGGCTCGCCCCGATCGCCGCTGCTATCTTCCTCCACTTTGGTCCGTGACCGGCACGGGCACCAGCTAACGCGTGCGCAACCTCGTGCAAAACCACATCGCGCACAACCCGGTCCGGGTAAAGGGGGAGCAGGACCGCAGAGAAGCTGAGGGTGGACCGGGAATGGTCGCAGGCACCGGCGCGGCGTCTAGCCCTGTCCCAAACGACTTGCCACTGGGTAAGGCCTACGCCATCTAAAGCTTGGCGTGCAAGGGATTCCACCCAGACCTTTAGGCTTTCTTGGTCTTCGGAGGTCGGTGCCACGGCCCTATCTTATGGCGGCTAGCTTCCGGAGCAGCCTGGGGACAGAGACCCTACCCTTCGTTCCCAGGGTCTGGGCGAAAAGTGAAACTCGAAGCTCCTGGAGCAGAAACTCAGCTTCTGCAAGCTCCCTGTCTGTCTGCAGAGAGAAGGGGCGTAGCTCAAGCCTGGAGCGGACCTCTTCCAGCTCCGCTTCAACCTGGGCCAGCTCGCGCGCTTTGTCGCGGTCGAGCCGAGCGGAATGTGCGTCTTTAGCGGCGGTAAGAATGCGCTGGGCGTCAGCCTGCAGATAGCGCGGTAGGTTCTGACGAATGGCGGCCGGCTGAGAGCTCAGAAACCCCTCAGAAAAGAGGCCCTTCGCGTGCCTTCTACTTTCCCGTAGCGTCAGCTTCAAGGATTCCTTGTTGTGCCTTGCCAGTGCTTCTTCAAGCTCCGAGAAGGCCGCAACGCTGCGCACAACAACACCCAGAACCTGGTACACACGGTCTTCGAAAAGCCCCTGGGCAGCGGTTAGCAACTCGCTGTACTGCTCTTTGCTTCGGATCGCGAAAGCTCCCTGCTCCGCGGTTAGCTGGTCAAGGACTTCCCTGGCCGCGGCGCGTTGTGCGTCTTCGACTAAAGCCCCCGTGCTCGGGTAGGGCGAGGCCGCAAGTAGCAGCGCTTCGGTCCCCGTCCATCGGGTCGTGATCCTTTTGGTCGGTAGCCGCAAATCAGTAAGAAGCAACTCCGTGAGCCCTTCCGCGTGTGATTTGTGTGCTTCATCCAAAGACGCAAAGACACGAACTGCAACTGTGCCTCCACCTTGCGCCGAAACTAACGCAGGGTAGCCCCGCACAGTGGTTCCCCCAGGGCCCGGACTGTCCAGTCGAGGCGGGAGAGGGGTCTCGGGAAGTTCCTGGAGTTCAGTGAAGTCCTGGTGCTCCGGCTTTGCCTGCGGCTCCTGTGTTCGCTGGACAGCCTGAGCCAAAGCCCCTTGGACGGCGCTCGAAACACTCCGTTCGGACTGTTCCTTGAACCGGCGCTGAAGCGCGCCTAGGTTCTCCCCGTACCCCAGGATTGCGCCGCGATCATCCACGACTTGGAAACCTACACGGAGGTGAGTGGGCAGAGACGCGTAGGCGACCTTGAGGTCGTCCTGGCTCAGCTGAACCCCGCGAGCGTTCGTTGTGGCCCGGGAGAAGGCTTCAAGGAAACCCCTGGAGTCACCCGGCTGCTTGGGCTTCGTAGGCTTTGCTGGTTCCGGCTCCCTGACGGTCCCGCTTGCCCCCCATTCTTTGAGTCTGGCCAGGGAAGCAGTAAGCGAGTAGGGGTCCACCTCTTCTTGAATTTCTTGATCCTCTTGGCCGCCTTGCTCCGGCTCCCCCTGTTTTGGTTTTTCTCTTATCTGAGCCAAGATCGCCTGCGCGCTCTCCACCGCCGGGGCTAACAACCGCCGCTTCGGTTTCGGCAGGCCGCGGACCATTGCCGTTACCAGTTCTGGAAGTAGGCCCGGGACCAGCCACTCAAACCCCTCTTGCTTCACTGCTTGAAGGTGTCGCAAGGGGACGGAAATGACAACTCCGTCCTGCTCCGAGCCGGGATCGAAGCTGTAGGAAATCGGTAACTGGAGGTCCCCCCGATTCCACAGATCCGGGAACCCCTGCGGGTCGACCCGCGTTTCTTTCGGCAAGAGCTCGGGGAGAGAGTAGTCCAGCAACCCAGGGTCTTTGCGACGCTGTTCTTTCCACCACCGGTTGAAGTTCTGCGCTGAGGTGACGTTGCTTGGGATCCGCGCGTCAAAGAATCGATAGCGGCTGGACTCGTCCGGGACCTGAGCGGGGTCCCGCAGACGCTGGCTAAGTGCCTCCGCGTCCTCCATGACCCGGCGGTTGTGTTTCACGAAAGCGTGGTGGTTTTCCCGCCAATCCCCCTCGACCAGCGCGTGGGTTATGAACATTTCGCGTGCCAGTTCACGCGCGGACAGATCAACTTGGGTACCTAAAAACTGGCGGCCGATCACAGCGCTACCAAGCGTCGTAAGAGGAACCTGGCGGTCAGCCGCGAGCGTCAGTCCGTACAAGGTGACCCGTTCCCGCACGGCCGCACTCCCCTTGGCGCGAGACCAAAGCGGCTCTGAGTAGCTACGCTTCAGCAACTTCCCCGCGTATTCCTCAACCCATTCCGGCTTGATGACGGCCACAGTTCTAGCAAAAAGGCGTGAGGTTTCAACCAGCTCCGCAGCCATTACCCACGCTGGCGTCCTGCGTGCTAGTCCAGATCCTGGCCAGATCGTGAAGTGGGTGCCGCGCGTCCCCAGGTAGTCACGCTTGGGCTCGTCCCAGTTGCCGACGTTCGACAGGAGTCCAGAGAGAATCGAACGGTGGATTTCGTCGGTGCGGACCGTAGCCGGCCCCGCCCCGTATTCCAGGACTGCCGCAATCGAGGGATTTTCGGCTCCGGCACACGCGGCAATTTCTCTGTGGGAGGGCACGCCGACCGGTGCCACCTTGATTCCAAGTTCCCTGCACATGCGCCGAAGTTGGGACGTGATGTCCCGCCATTCCCTGTAGCGCAAGTAGTGAAAGTACTCGTTTCGGCAGAGGCGCCGAAACGCGCTTCCCGACATGTCCCTGGAAGCAACGGAGAGGTAACGCCACATGTTCAGGTAGGTCAAGAAATCGGAAGTCCGATCCGCAAAACGCGCGTGGGCCTGGTCGGCCTGCTGCTGACGTTCCAGCGGACGCTCGCGAACGTCTTGGATCGAAAGGGCGGCAACTATAACCAGGACTTCGGAGGCGCACCCCAGGCGGTCTGCCTCCAGCAACATGCGGGCTAGGCGCGGGTCTATAGGAAGACGGGCAAGCTTTCGGCCGAGCCGTGTGATCCTCCCCTTCTGGTCCAGTGCACCCAGCTCGATCAGCAGGGCGGTCCCGTCGCGGACGGCCCGTTGGTTCGGCTTGTCTAACAGTGGGAAGTCCGTGAGAGATCCCAACCGCAAAGCGGCCATCTGCAAGATGACCGAGGCAAGGGAAGTGCGGAGGATCTCTGGCTCCGTGAAGTCTGGCTGTGCCAAGTGGTCCGCTTTTGAATGCAGCCGAATGGCAACGCCCGGGCTAGTCCGCCCAGCCCTTCCAGCCCTCTGGGCGGCCGAGGCTTGCGAAACGCGTTCTATGGGGAGACGTTGAACTTTAGTTTTGTTCGAGAACCGGCTGATTCGGGCCAGGCCAGAGTCGATAACGTAGCGAACTCCTGGAACCGTGAGGGAGGTTTCAGCAATGTTTGTTGCCAGGACAACCCGGCGCAGTGAGTGGGGTGCATAGATCCGGTGTTGTTCTTGAGCGGAAAGACGAGCGAATAGGGGAACAATCTCAACTCCCCTTGGGTGGTGAGACTTAGACCCATCCTTCACGTAGCGGGAGCCCAGGTGAGCGGCCAGGGTTTTTTCTGCTTCCCTAATGTCGCGCTCCCCCGGCAGGAACACCAGAATGTCCCCATCGGGCTCATCTAAGAGCTCATCGACCGCGAAGCAAAGCGCGCTTTCCAGGTCCAGATCGTCACCTAACCCGTACCCGAACTCAGCAAGCTCGCCACCCTCAGCCTCTTCGGTTAGCTGTGTTCCCGCGGTTGGCTCAATCTGGGCACGGGCAGGTTCTGGCTGGGACACGTCGGGGGTTAGGGGCCGATACCGAACTTCGACTGGGAAAGCGCGGCCGCTCACCTCAATCACGGGGACCGGCTTTCCGGTTAGAGACCGAAAGTGCTGCGCAAACTTTTCAGAATCGATGGTTGCGCTTGTGATGATCACTTTCAGGTCGGGGCGCTTAGGGAGTAGCGTCCCCAGGTAGCCCAAAATGAAGTCGATGTTCAGGGACCGTTCGTGCGCTTCGTCAACGATGATCGTGTCGTACTTCGACAAAAGGGGATCGCTCCCGATCTCCGCGAGCAAGATCCCGTCCGTCATCAGCTTCACTAATGTAGTGGGACCCACCTCGTCGGTGAACCTGACCTGGTAGCCAATCACATCCTCTGGTCCGGAGCCGACCTTTGTCCCAAGCTCCGCGGCTATCCTCTCTGCGACAGCCCTTGCCGCGATTCGGCGGGGCTGGGTGTGACCGATCATCCCCGCGATCCCGCGGCCTAACTCCATGCAGATCTTCGGGATTTGCGTCGTCTTCCCGGAACCCGTCTCACCGGAGACAATGACGACCTGGTGGTCCCCGATAGCGTCAGCGATCTGTTCGCGATGCGCGCTGACGGGCAGGTCCGGATAGCTCACGACCGGTAGCGCCGCGGCGCGCGCAGCCAAGACTCCTGGTGGATACGTGCTTGCGCGTGGCTGTCTTGCCACTACGGACATCCCTCGCGAGGCACCTGCGTCAAAATCCAGTCGCGTGCAAGGCCGCTGAGCCGCTCTAAGTTCCCCTGATCAGAGAACTCTGCATCCTGGACAATCTCCAGTCTGCTCCCGTCGGGGAACAGGTGGAATGCTTCCGTGGCGTTCGCGACAAGTCCGGCGGACTCGTCCGCCCGGTCGTACACCAGCAGCGTTGGTACTTCAAGGTCACGGAGCAGGTCGGGAGCTTTGGTGAGAGACAGGTCTACCAATGTCTGAGAAGTGAGGGTGAACGTCTCCCGGGGACCCGGTGAGTCATCCGGGACTTCCATGAAGCCGCGACTATCAAGCTGTTCAAGTTGGGCGGGCGCAAAGATTCGATCCCACTCGTAGGTGACGGGGCCAAGCACCGCGCTGGTCACGAACATGGCGTCAACCGCGAAGGGATGAGCTTTGAAAGCTGAAAGGCCACCGGTCGAATGCGCGTGGAGAAGCTGACGGCCGAAACCCTGGTCAGCGAGCCAGCCGGACGCTGCGCGCAGGTCTTCCGTCCTGTGGTCAACGCTGATCCGGTCATCGTCGGAATAACCGTGGCCAGAATAGTCGAAGATCAGTGTCGCGTACCCAAGCGAGCGATACATTTTCGACAGCCTAGGAAAGTGAGGACTGGAGTTCCGATCGCACAGGACGGAGTGGGAGAACAGGACGGCCGCGTTGCCCGAGTCCACCGGGTTCACAAAGGTGCCGCGTAGACGTACACCTCGGGGCGTCAGAATCTCAACTTCGCTCACCATTCCACGGTACCGGCCTTCAACCACCCTCGCAGCTACCTTCGCTGCGGGCGCATCAGTGCATGTGGGCAGTAGACTCAGGGGATAAGGACGCTGGGCGCAGACCCAAGGCCGAAGTGAAAACCGAGAGGCACAAGAATGAAGAAGCTACGCATGCTCCTGGTCCTGGGCGTCGGGTTCCTGCTTGGGTCCAAGGCCGGGCACGGCCCATACGAAAAGTTCATGGGTCTGGTGCACAGGCTGCGGCAAACAAAGCTGGTCTCGATGCCGATTGAAAGCGCCGCAACCCGGGTTTCGGGTGCGGTCCGTGAGAAGGGCTTCCAAGTTGCGGACCGCGTTGCTGACGCAACATATCGGGGCATAGCAGGAGGCGGCCCGGTGGTGGTTGAAGCCCGCATCGTTGAAGAGTCCGAACCTAACTAAAGCCTTGGCAGCAGAAACTGAGCCGACCCCTGCGCAGGTCAGGCGCTGGCGAAGGTACCTGGCTGACGAGCGTATGGAGGCTGCGACCTACCGGAAGCTCGCAGCAAAGGAAGAAGAGCCCGCCCGCTCGATCATGCTGGGACTCGCGGACGCAGAAGCACGCCACGAACGCCACTGGTTGACGCTCCTTGGAGAAAACGCCTACCCACCCCCTAGACCTGCGCTCTATTCAAGGGCCCTGAACTCCCTTGCAACTCGTTTTGGCTCCGTCTTCGCGCTCGCCATGGCGCAACGATCCGAACAACGAACCTCGTACGACGCTGAAGAAGACGCCACGGAACAAATGGCGGCAGACGAACACATTCACGGCGAAGTTGTGCGTTCGCTTGCCGCATCTTCCCGCGAGCGCATCGCTGGCAGCTTCCGGGCTGCAGTGTTCGGCATAAACGACGGCCTCATCTCAAACCTGGCCCTGATTCTGGGTGTCGCAGGGGCAGGGATGGGTTCTGGCTGGATCATCACCACCGGGTTCTCTGGTCTCCTGGCCGGGAGTCTTTCCATGGCTGCTGGCGAGTGGATCAGCGTCTCCGGGCAGAAGGAGTTGCTCGACGCTTCCATCCCCGACCCTGACGCACACCGCTCCCTCACGAAGCTTGACGTCAACTCAAACGAACTGGCGCTCTTGTTTCGGGCACGCGGTGAAAGTAAGGAGGCAGCAAAAGAACACGCTGAGGAGGTCTTCGCTGCGCTCGGTGCCCCCGAAAGCGACTCCGCGACACTGGCGCTCAGTCCGGCCGCGGTGGGTGTCGGCTCCAGCATTTCCGATGCGGCAGGCAAACCCCTCTCGGTCGCACTCAGTTCCTTCCTTTTCTTTGCACTGGGTGCGTTCACTCCCCTGGTGCCGTATCTTTTCGGGGCCCAGGAAGCTTCAGGCCTGTACCTGGCAGCGGGACTGGTTGGCATTGCCCTTTTGGTAACAGGCGGACTAGTTGGAGTCCTCTCTGGGAAAGCCCCGTGGAAAGGGGCGCTCAGACAGCTGTTGATCGGGCTCGCCGCTGCCACACTCACGTTCGGCCTGGGCACCCTGTTCGGGACGGGCTAGCGATGGACATCCTTGGCGAAGGCCCGGTTCACGATGTGTTTCGCGTCATCGACCTGATAGGCGTTCTGCTCAACGGCATCCTGGGAGGGAAGCTGGCGCGCCAGAAGCACTTTGATGCAGTGGGTTTTGTCGTTCTTGCGGTTTTGTCTGCTATGGCTGGCGGCATTATTCGCGACGTGATGCTTCAGGTGGGAGCTCCGATAGCCATTACGGATCCCCTGTACATCATCACGGCCCTGATTGGGGCATCGATTGCATTCCTATGGAAGCTCCAGTCCAAGTTCTGGATTGTCGCCTTGATAATTGCGGATGGCACGGTGCTCGGTTGCTGGGCAGCGACCGGTGCCGCGAAAACACTGGGAGCGGGCTTTGGGATCATGCCTGCTCTACTACTTGGTGTTACCACCGCCGTTGGCGGTGGCATGATCCGGGACGTGTCAGCCGGTAACGTTCCCACTGTCTTTGGTGGGAACAACCTTTACGCCACGCCCGCTTTCGTCTCAGCCGGTATCATGGTGGCCCTCTTCGAGGTTGGTTTTCCAGTGGCAGGAATGATCGCGGCAACAATCATCGGATCCTCGTTCACCGTCGTTGCACACTGGCGGAAATGGCAACTGCCCGTTCACAGCGACTGGAGCCTGTCCCTTACCCCAGCCCAGTTGAAGGCCTTGCTCGCGACCAAGCCCGGGATCCCCAGGCCTGGGAAAAACAAGGCCGACGGGCTAAAGGGCCTTGCCAAAGAGTTGAAGGAAGTAGAGCGGGCAGTGCAAGAAAATAGCGAGGAGTCCAAAGACTAGAGTGCGTGAGCCGCGCGACCATGAGATTCTTAGAACATGTGCGGTCGTTTCACTATGTTCTCTGATGATGAGGAGCTGGCTCGTCTGTTCGACGTCGACGTGGTCGAGGGCGAACACCACGAGTCGTACAACGAAGCTCCTTCCCAACTGATCCGGGCGGTCCGCACCAAACGCGATGAACGCCGCGAATTGGATTTGATGCGCTGGGGCCTGGTTCCCTTCTGGGCGAAGGAGTCCTTCCACCCACTCATTAACGCGCGCGCCGAAACCGTGACTGAGAAGCCGTCGTTCCGGACCCCCGTCTCGAAACGTCGTTGCCTTTTACCGACCAACGGCTATTACGAATGGCAAACGAACGCGGAGGGTGAGAAGCGCCCTTTCTTCCTGTCACTCGCGAACAACCAGGGCCAACCCGCACCTCTCGGCGCCGAACCAACCATGGCGATGGCAGGCATTTTTGACTGGCCGCGCCGCGAGGCAGAGCAGGAAGCGGAGACGGAAGAGGGCCTGCCCGCGCCCCCTACCACCGCAATCATCACGCGGCCGGCCGCGGACACCTTAGGCCACATCCACGACCGGATGCCCCTGTTCGTCCCGAAATACCTTTGGGAGGCGTGGCTCGACCCGGAGCTACAAAGCCGCGATGAGGTGCGCGAAATGATCAGGGCGATCCCGACCCCACCCCTGGTGCCCCGTGAGGTAGGGAAGGCTGTTGGGAACGTTCGCAACAATGGCCCGGAACTCATAGTTCCCGTTCACTAGACCACTCACAGGCTGCGCTCAAGGGGCTTTTCCCCGGAAAGTTGGGGCGCGTCCCCTGAGGGGTGACCGATAGGGCACAATTGCCTCCATGCCCATCGCCCGCCCTAAGAACAGCCGAAATCGGCAGTCAGGCCCGTGGTCTTATACACGGACCCTGGTCTGGGTGCTGGCTGCCGCGATCTTCGCCTGGTTGCTCCTGCCGGGCCTTGGACCGAACCTGTTGGGCTTGGACCTTCGCCACAACTCTCAGGCGGCAACCTCGGGTGAGAACACGGAACTGATGCGACAGCTCAATGAGCTCGAAGTTGAGGGGGAGCAGGACGCTCCGCGCTACGTTCGTTCTGAGTTCGGGGAGGGCTGGGCCGACCTGGACGGAGACGGCTGTAGCACCAGGAATGAAATCCTTTCAAGGGATCTTCAGGACATTACCTACCGGGCTGGCACCGGGGACTGCGTAGTCGAATCCGGTGTGTTGCAGGACCCCTACACGGGCCAGACAATCAGGTTTCAGCGCGGTGCCGACACGTCGAGCCTGGTGCAGATAGACCACGTTGTCGCGCTTGGGAATGCCTGGTACGCGGGTGCTTGGAAGTGGGATGCAGAAAAGCGGATAGAGTTTGCCAACGACCCGCTCAACCTTCTGGCAGTCGACGGGGACGCCAACTACGAAAAAGCGGCTCACACAGTTGACCAGTGGTCTCCCTCGAACAAGGACTCCCACTGTGAGTTCGCGGCCCGACAGGTTGCCGTTAAGTCACGCTGGGATCTGTCCGTCACTCAAGCTGAGTTCAAAGCCCTTGCCGACATGCTTGACACCTGCCCGCAAGTGCTACTAAACGAATAGAGGAATGGTGCAGCAAGACAAAGCAAAGCTAACCCCCGGAGGCATTGCTGGCCTGCTCGGGATTGGGTTGGTCGCCGGGTTCCTGTCAGGCATGTTTGGGGTTGGCGGCGGAATCCTGATCGTGCCCGGGCTCATCACTGTCGCGGGGTTCTCCCAGCGTTTGGCCTCGGGAACCTCGCTAACAGCTATAGTTCCCCTCGCCACAGTCGGAGTTGTTTCCTACGCGTCGAGCGGACATATTTCGGCGGCTGGCGGTCTGGTCCTAGCGCTCGGAGCCATGCTAGGAGCCCAGGTTGGGACCTGGATCCTTGCCCGGATAAGAGTGAGGCCCCTTCAGCTGATTTTCGTTGGTTTTATGGTCGTGGTGATCGTGAGTTTATTCCTGGCCGTTCCCTCGAGGTACGGAAACTTCAAGCTCACAGCAATCTCGTCGGTCGCCCTTTTGGCAGTCGGGTTCGTCACCGGGGTCCTGTCAGGTCTACTCGGAATCGGCGGCGGCGTGATCGTTGTTCCCGCATTGATTCTGCTGTTTGGCTTTTCAGATCTGGTCGCTAAGGGGACCTCGCTGCTCATGATGATCCCGACGGCCCTGACGGGGACGCTCGCCAACATGCGCAACGGCAACGTTGACCTCCGAGCCGCCACTCTGGTTGGCATCCCCGCGTGCGTAACAACCTTCCTGGGTTCCCTCACTGCTAAGGCCGTCAGTCCCGGTCTGGCGAACACTCTTTTCGCGATCTTCCTGAGTGGTGTCGCACTGCAACTACTCTGGAAGGCGCTAAAGCAACCCAAACAGTAATGGCGCCCTTAGGTCTACCCTAGAAGTTGTAGGCCACGCACTTTAACGTTCAGGAGCAGCAGTGACACCATCAAAAGAACTGTTGGCCAAGCCCAAGACGACAGCGCTTGTTTTGGCCGCTGGCGCAGACGACGAATCCAGAAGGCTCCTCACTTCTCCCCTATCTGATTCTACCGTCGTCCAGCTGGCCCTAGATAACGTCCGTAAGGTTGTGCCGGCCAATCGGATCATTGTCGTTGTTGCAGCAGGAGACAGCGAGATACGCGCCCTGCTTGGGGAAGATCTCACCTACGTCGAACAGGAACGGCCGCTTGGGACGGGGCACGCTGTTTCGGTGGCTCGCGACGTGATTCCAGCCGACACTGACCAGTTGCTGGTGACCTACGGGGACACCCCCCTTCTTCGCCAAGACTCCCTGAGGGGTCTGCTGAACCGCCACCATCTGATGGACGCTGACTTCTCTCTTCTGACTGCCAACGTCACCGAACCTCTTCCGTACGGGCGTATCCAACGTGGCGAAGATGGCAAGGTCGCTGCAATCATTGAGCCTGAAGACCTTGGTTCCCAAGCGGACAATCATGAGATCAACGTGGGCTCCTACGTGAGCTCTCCCGCCGACCTATTTGAGAAGATCGACACGCTTGCGGCCTCCGGAGAATACCGCCTCACGGAGGTCGCCCGCAGCTTCATTGACCAGGGCGAAAACGTTGCTACGTATCAGATCTACGACACGGATGAAGTTCAGGGCATCAACACGGATAAGGAACTGCAGCAAGCAGCTGACATCGTCCTAAAGCGTCTGTTCATGCCAACAAAAGACACGGACACGACCATCAAGTTCGGCACAGGCGGGTGGCGTGCAGTGATCGGTGAGGGGTACACGCTTGGGAATTTGCGGCGGCTGTGCCAGGCGATTGCTAACGAGGCCACTCGGCAGGGCATCGGTAACAAAGGCGTTGTGATTGGTGGCGACAGGCGTTTCCTCTCCCGCGAATCTGCCGAAGCTGCTGCCGAGGTTTTCGCTGGCAACAACATTCCCGTGCTACTCCTTCCCGACGACGTACCAACACCCCTGGTCACTTTCGCCGCGCCCTACATGAATGCGGCCTATGGCATCATCATCACCAGTTCGCACAACCCACCGAACTGGAATGGCGTCAAGGTATTCCGCGCTGACGGATCTCTGCCGCTTGATGAAGAAACGGACCGTTACCAGGACGAAGCGAACGCCCTCACGGTCGATGATGTGATCACCCTGGACCTCGAGCTTGCCAAGGCTGCGGGTGTCGTGGAAGAACGGCCCCTCACAGATCCCTACATTGACGCAATAGAACAGATTGTCGACGTTGACACCGTCCGCGGCTCGAATCTACGGGTGATCGTCGACCCGATGTACGGCACCAGCCAACTGACCCTCAGCACCATCCTGTCGGACATGCGCGTGCAGTCGGAGTTCATCCACGCTTCTCACAACCCACTTTTTGGGGGTGTGGCGCCCGCGCCCGACTCCGAGCGGCTCTCAAGCCTGATAAACATCATCAAACAGGGTGGCCGCAAGTACGACCTGGGGATGGCAACAGACGGAGACTCCGACCGAATCGGGATCGTTGACGAAAACGGTGAATACGTAACCACCAACGATCTGCTGCTGTTGCTCTACTGGTACCTGCACGAAGTGCGGGGCGAAAAGGGCGGAGTGGTGCGTAACGTCGCCACCACGCACATGCTGGACAGGCTGGCTGCTCATTTCGGGGAAGAATCAAAGGAATGCAAGGTCGGCTTCAAACACGTCACGGCTGGCATGCAGGACATCGACGCGGTGCTCGGCGGCGAATCATCCGGCGGTCTTACGATCCGGGGCTGGATCCTGGGCAAGGACGGGATCTTCGCCTGTTCACTTGTCGCAGAGATGCTCGCTCGCACCGGCAAGAAGATCTCCGAGCTTCGTGAAATGATCTATGAGATCACCGGCCGCCTGTACCAGTTGGAAGCGAACGTACCGGCGACGCCAGAGATGCGTATCGCTGTTCCGCGCCGACTTGAGGCCGAACCACTCACGCACATCGGCCCCTATAAGGTGGTCGAAGTCAGGCGTGAAGACGGCGTTAAGATCATTCTGGAAAACGACAACTGGGCCCTGCTGCGTTTCTCGGGGACGGAGCCTATGCTCCGTATGTTCGTAGAGGCAGACTCACCTGAGAAAGCACAGGAGCTACTGACCTGGCTGGAAGGATTTGTTTCGGCCTAGGCCTGCGCCCGCCCACCGCTCTTCCCTTCCCTTCTGTTCGTCGAACCCGTCTCACCCGCTTCGGCTGCGAGTTGTCACCCAAAAAGGCCTATTTGAGGTGTTTTGCGGCCACAACTCGCAGCCGAAGCGGGTGAGACGGGTTTGACGAGCAGAACGGGTCCCAACCAACTGGTTGGGACCCGTTCTGCTCTCTGGGTCGCGTCCGGAGTTAGACCGAACGCAGACTCAAAACTCGTTAGTCCAGAGCAACAATCTCAACGGCACTGAGGCCCTTGGGAGAGTTCTCGATGCGGAACTGCACCTTCTGGTCTTCGTAGAGGTTCCGGATGCCGGAGCCCTCAATGTTGCTATAATGCGCGAAGACATCAGCGGACCCATCATCAGGTGTGATGAAGCCGAAGCCCTTCTGCGAGTTAAACCATTTGACGACACCGGTTGTCGGTTCGGACATGCGGGAATTCTCATTTCTTAATCCGCGGTGCAACTGATCCCGGCGGGACCAGAGGCAGTGACACTTTTTCTGTTGCACCGCGGGGCTTCCCGATCAGTACTTCTCTAAAGCTGTGACTACACCTATACGGTATCGCACCCGGAGCCAGAACTACACTGCCGCCACCGGGGGTAACCTGGAAAGCAGTGAGAACACTAGCAAAGGAGCCAAAATGAGCGTTGCCGACAAGCTTGTAGAACTTGAGATTGAGTTGCCAGAAGTCCCTCTCCCAGTCGCTGCCTACACCCCAGCCCTAGTGCAAGGAAACGTGGTCCGAACCTCCGGCCAGTTGCCGTTCAAGGGTAAGAAACTGGTCTCAGAAGGTCTATGCGGAACCGTTGCTGTTACGAAGAAGAGGGCAAAGAAAGCGGCTCGGCAAGCAGCCCTGAACGCAGTGGCCGCCGCCGCAAGCGCCGCAGGTGGCGTTGAGAAGCTGGCTCGGGCCACAAAAGTCACGGTGTACGTGGCGTCAAACGACGGTTTTTTCGCCCAGCCAGAAATTGCGAATGGTGCTTCAGAGCTGCTACTAGACCTGTTTGGCACGCCGCACATCCGGAGCGCTGTCGGCGTCGCTGCGCTGCCCCTCAACGCGACAGTTGAGGTTGAGGTCGAATTCGAACTGGCCTGACCCCTCCAGGTCGTCGGTCCAAGTCGCTCCAATCCGGCCCGAGTCACTCCAAGTCGGTTCAAGTCACTCCAGGTCGGTCCAGGTGTCACTCCAAGTGACCGTCGGGTGGCCTAGGCGTCGACCTTTACCGCCTGCAAGATCTTGTCGACCGAGTCCTTCGCGTCACCGAACAGCATCTGTGTGTTTTCCTTGAAGAACAGTGGGTTCTGAACACCCGCATACCCCGTTGCCATTGAACGCTTGAACACGACCACGTTCTTTGCATCCCACACCTTCAAGACGGGCATTCCCGCGATCGGGGACCCGGGCTCTTCGGCGGCAGGGTTCACTGTGTCGTTGGCGCCGATGACTAAGACTGTGTCGACGTCTTCAAAGTCGTCGTTGACCTCGTCCATCTCTTTCACGACGTCGTAGGGAACCTTCGCCTCGGCAAGGAGAACGTTCATGTGTCCCGGGAGGCGACCCGCTACGGGGTGGATCCCAAACTCGACGTCAACACCTTTCTGACGCAGAACTTCCGTGAGCTCCGCTACCGGGTACTGAGCCTGCGCTACAGCCATCCCGTATCCAGGTGTGATCAGGACCTTGCGGGACCCTTCCAGCATCGCAGCGACCTGCTCAGCCGAAGTCTCCCTGTATTCGCCGTCTTCCCCACCTGAAACAGTGGTTGATTCCGCTGCGCCGAATCCTCCCAGGATCACAGAGATGAAGGAACGGTTCATGGCCTGACACATGATGTAGGACAAGAACGCACCAGACGCACCGACCAGTGCGCCGACGATTATCAGGAGGTCATTGCCCAGCATGAAGCCCGCAGCAGCGGCCGCCCAACCCGAGTATGAGTTGAGCATAGAGACAACAACCGGCATGTCCCCGCCACCGATTGCAGCGACCAGGTGAACGCCCAGGGCCAGTGCAATGACCGTCATGGCTATGAACGGGATCCACGCCGCGCCCGAGTGACCGGCCAGAATGAACCAAACCATCAAGCCGAGGGAAGCCACGATGGCACCCAGGTTGAGCCAGTTCCGGCCGGGCAGCATTAGGGGGGCACCGGAGATCTTTCCGGACAGCTTCAGGTAGGCGACGATGGAACCGGTAAATGTCACGGCGCCAATGAAGACTCCTAAGAAAACCTCACCTAAGTGGAACCCTCCAAGCATCGCAGCTTGAGCGTCGGGTGCAATGAATGAGTTGTAGCCGACCAGGACGGCTGCGAGCCCAACGAAGCTGTGTAGCAACGCAATCAGTTCGGGCATTCCCGTCATCTCGACACTCGCCGCGCGCCAAAGCCCGATCGCGGCGCCTATTCCCATGGCGACGGCAATCAGGATCGCTGTGATCAGGACGCCTCGACCAGGGCCCGAAGAGAGCGCAAGCAAGATGGTCGCCGACAGGGCTATGGTCATGCCGATGATGCCCCAGTTGTTTCCCTGACGTGAGCTCTCGTGAGATGAGAGTCCCCTGAGCGACAAGATGAAAAGGATCGCGGCGATCAGGTAGGCCAGTTTCACTACGTGAGTGGTCCAGTACTCAGGGTCCGACATTGTCAGCGAATCAGCGGCAAGAACGTAGAGGGTCGGCACCGAAAAAAGAGAAGTCACCGTCTGTCCCTATCCTTTCTGGAACATCGTCAGCATGCGGCCGGTAACCCTGAAACCACCAAAGATGTTGATCGAGGCGACCGTGATCGCAACAAAGCTAATGATGGTAACCGCTAGGTTGTGGGAGCCAATCTGGGTTATTGCTCCGACCAGGATGATCCCGGAAATTGCGTTAGTCACTGACATGAGCGGCGTGTGCAAGGAGTGTGCTACGCCTGTGATGACGTAGAAGCCAACCACGATCGCGAGCACGAAAACCATGTAGTGATCAAGCGCCAAGATCGGGGTGACTAGCACCAGCGCCACCGCAACCAACACGCCCGCTGTGGTCCAGAGGACTTTGTTGCGCTTCTTCCTTGCCTGCTCACTCGCCTGCGCAGCAGCCCGGGCCGCGTGCGTGGCCGCGTCATCTTGGACTTCGGTGGGAGCCGCCGACACCTTGATAGGCGGCGGAGGATAAAGGATTTCACCCGCGTTCGTGACGGTGATGGTGCGGACGATTTCGTCTTCTAAGTCAAGAACCAGGTCCCCGTTCTTTTCCGGGGTCATGAGCTTCAACAAGTTCACGATGTTCTGGGCGTAGAGCTGTGAGGACTGGGTCGGGAGCCTTCCCGCAAGGTCCGTCCAGCCGATGATCGTCACGCCGTTATCAGTAACGACGCGTTCGCCAGCCACCGTCTGGGTGGTGTTGCCGCCGTTCGCCGCAGCCATGTCGACGATCACTGACCCCGGCGCCATCGCAGCAATCGCAGCGTCATCGAGCAGAATGGGCGAGGTGCGGCCGGGAATGTTCGCCGTCGTGATGACGATGTCCGATCCCGCAGCCTGCTTCGCGTACACCTCGTTCGCCAGCTTCATCTGGTCTTCGGTGAGGGCCTTCGCGTAGCCGTCGGTGGACTCTTGCTTCACGGAAGGGAGCGGGACGAATCGGGCTCCCATTGATGCCACCTGTTCGCTTACCTCAGGTCGAACGTCAGTCGCAGAAACTTCTGCACCCATAGAGCTGGCGGTACCGACGGCCGCGAGTCCCGCTACCCCCGCTCCAATCACGTAAACCTTCGCCGGAGGCATCTTTCCGGCTGCCGTTACCTGACCGGTGAAGAGACGTCCAAACTCATTCGCAGCCTCAACAACTGCGCGGTACCCGGCAACATTCGCCTGCGAGGACAGAACGTCCATAGCCTGGGCTCTGGAAATACGTGGAACCATGTCCATGGCAAGGGCGGTGATGTCCGCTTTGGCCAGGTCTTCAACAAGTTCCGGGTGCCTGGCTGGCGCCAGGCGACTGATCAGTGTCCCACCCGGGCGGATCTTCGCGATCTCTGCCGCGGTGGGTTCGTCTAGAGCAAGCACAATGTCGCTGCCCAAAGCCTGGTCGCGGTCTACGATCTCAGCTCCGGCCTCCTGGTATAGGTAGTCCGGGTAGCTGGCTGACGCGCCGGCTCCAGCCTCAACCGCCACGGTGTAGCCAAGTTTGATGAGCTTAGCGGTCGTGTCCGGCGTGGCTGCTACTAGAGGCTGATCGGGTCCCTGCGCTGGAACGCCAATTCGCATGCTCTCTCCATCCTTGGGGTAGATTGGGTGCCCCTCCATGATAAGGGGTGAACCTCTCACCCACCGCTTCTATCCATAGCAACGCCAACCCCGTAGTATCGAGGAGCCACGGGAACCCGCAAGGGTTGAGAAGGGGAAAGCCCCGACCGTTGAACCTGAACCGGCTAATACCGGCGGAGGAAGAGCAGCCCGTGGCTACAACTGTGAGCCGTGGAGGAAATCAGTGGAGAAGTTTAGCGCCAGGTGGCGCGTCGTTGACATAGTAACCGCGGCAGTTCTGGGAGTGGCCGTCGGAGTGATTATGGTTTTCTGGAACCAGGTCGGCTATTCCCTGTTCACGCTACTGGGATTCCTGCCGGGCTTGGGCGGCCTTGTCTCCGGGATCTGGTACCTGGGAGGGCCGCTAGGAGGCCTGGTTATCCGCAAACCGGGTGCCGCCATCTTCGTTGAGACCTTAGCCGCCGTGATTTCTATGGCGATCGGTTCGAAGTGGGGGGTGGAAACCGTTATCGCGGGACTGATCCAGGGTGCGGGAGCAGAACTTGCGTTCGCAGCGTTCCGCTACCGGAAGTTCACCCCGGGTGTCGCAGCGCTCTCGGGAGCTCTGGCAGGACTCGGTGCCATGCTCTTTGAAGGTGTAAGCCACGGCTACTTCGCACGCTCATTTACCTTCCTGGCTGTCTACTGGACTAGCTCGATCCTGTCAGGCGCGGTCCTGGGGGGACTCCTGGCCTGGGTCCTGGTGCGTGGGCTCGCCCAAACCGGTGTCTTGAACCGGTTTGCCTCGGGGAGGGAACATGCCACTCGAGTCTAAAGAGGCACTCGCGGGCAATGGCGCTGGCCTGGGGGGACGTGTCCTTGCTGAGGGCTGGGGCTGGCGCCACACTGGCCGCAAAGCCTGGGCTCTCGAGGACCTAAGTTTCCAGATCGAGCCCGGTGAACGGGTGCTCCTGGCAGGAGCATCCGGGTCCGGCAAGTCGACTCTGCTCCACGCCCTGGCAGGTGTGCTCGAACCGGAAGAGGGCGAGTCCACGGGGTCGCTGACCATAGGTGGGCACGCTGTCACGGACCGTGCTCTGCGAGGCGACTCCGGCCTGGTCCAACAGGACCCCGGCTCTCAAATCGTGATGGAGCGGATCGGGGATGAGGTCGCCTTTGGACTAGAGAACATCGCCGTCCCCGAAGACGAAATATGGGAACGCGTTCAAGGGGCACTCGAAATGGCGGGCCTCGACCTGCCGCTAGACCACCGCACGGACGAGCTCTCCGGCGGACAGAAGCAACGCCTGGCACTCGCCTGCGCGCTCGCTATGCGGCCCCAGCTGCTGCTCCTCGATGAGCCCACCGCTAACCTGGATCCCGAAGGGGCGAAGGAGCTTCGCGAACAAACCAAGAAGGTTGTCGAGCAGACCGGCGCCACACTGATTGTCGTCGAACACAACCTCGAGCCATGGCTTGACCAGGTGGACCGCATGATCGTCCTCTCGAACGGCAAGATCGTTGCTGACGGTCCTCCGGACCAGGTTCTGGCCGAACACGGCAAAGAACTGCAAGCTGACGGTGTTTGGGTCCCCGGAGAAGATGTCCCCGACCTGATCCAGCTGACCGGGCCGCAGTTCCCAGTCCGGGCCGGAGAAGAGATCCTGAGTTCTAAGGACTTAGCCGTGGGGCATCCGGGGCAACGGACCCCTGTAAACCAGGGTCTTAACTACCGCTTTGACCAGGGAAGCGTCTCAAACATTGTCGGGCCGAACGGAGCGGGCAAAAGCACCTTTGCCCTAACGATGGCTGGACTACTCGAACCGGTTTCCGGCCACGTCATAGCAGGAGCCGACCTGAGGGACGACGATCTTCCAGCCGACCCAAACGACTGGGAAAGCGACCAGCTCTTAGGTCGCGTCGCTATGGTTTTCCAAGAGCCCGCATACCAATTCCTAACCTCGAGCGTCAGGGAAGAGCTCGAGCTGGGCTTGAGACTCAAAGACCCGCAGGGAAACCACGCCGCTGAAGTAGACCGCTACCTGGAGATGTTGCACCTAAAGCATCTGGCGTCAGCAAACCCTTTTACTCTCTCCGGAGGGGAAAAGCGTCGCCTCTCAGTAGCGACCGCGATGATCAACAAACCCAAGGTGCTTTTGTTGGACGAGCCCACGTTCGGCCAAGACCGAAACACGTGGATCAGCCTTGTAACCCTGCTCAAGCAACTGGCAGCCGGCGGCACCACCCTGATTTGCACAACCCACGACG
>CAYFRQ010000009.1:0-25064 GCA_964345615.1 uncultured Actinomyces sp.
CTGTTCGACCCCTTCGGGAACGCCGTGCACGTCGTCCAACAAGCTGAGCTCACCGGCCAGGATGTCCTCATCACGGGGGCTGGCCCTGTTGGAATCATGTGCGTCGCCCTGGCGAAACATGCTGGTGCAAGGCACATTGTCATAACTGACCTCAACCAGAAGCGTCTGGACCTGGCGCTCGCCGCCGGCGCGGACGCGGCGATCAAGCCGGGCCTGGAGAACCTCGAGACAGCCATGGCTGACTTGGGCATCACTGAGGGCTTCGACGTCGGCTTGGAAATGTCAGGTGCGGCTCCCGCGATGCAAGACCTGATTGAGACCTGCAACCACGGCGCGACGCTGGTTTTACTGGGGCTCCCTGCCGAACCCTTCGCAGTAGACTGGCGAAAAATCATTACGCACATGCTCACCATCAAGGGCGTGTACGGCCGCGAGATGTTCGACACATGGTACTTGGCTACTTTCATGGCCGAGTCCTCACCGGAGTTGCGGGAGTCGCTCCGTTCGGTCGTCACTCACCGCTTTTTGCCGGAACAGTGGGCGGAAGCTTTTGCGGCCGCGGCGTCGGGGGATGCCGGCAAAGTTCTGATCACCTGGGAGTAGGCATGTACGCACTGAAAAACAAGATCAACTCTGAGCTGAAGTCTATTGAGGACGCTGGGCTCTACAAGGAAGAACGCGAACTGAGGGGCCCGCAAGGCGCCAAGATCGAAACCGAGAGCGGACCGGCCCTGAACTTTTGTGCCAACAACTACCTGGGCCTTGCCGATGACGAACGCCTGGTCGCCGCTGCCGCCGATTCGCTGGACAAATGGGGTTACGGACTCTCTTCGGTGCGTTTCATTTGCGGGACTCAAGAGCAACATCGAGACCTTGAAATGGAGTTGGCTGGCTACCTGGGCACAGATGATGCGATCTTGTTCTCGAGTTGTTTTGACGCAAACGGTGGGATCTTCCAGGTGCTGTTCGGTCCTGAGGACGCCATCATTTCCGACTCCCTCAACCACGCGTCCTTGATCGATGGAATCCGCCTCAGCAAAGCGAAGCGCTTCCGGTACGCGAATCGCGACATGGCGGACTTGCGCAGGCAGCTTGAGGCCGCGAAAGAAGCGGGTGCGGAACATAGTGTCATCGTCACCGACGGTGTTTTTTCAATGGACGGGTATTACGCGCCGCTTCCGGAGATCTGCGACTTGGCCGACGAATTCGGTGCAATGGTCATGGTTGACGATTCCCACGCCACCGGGTTTGTGGGTCCTGAGGGTCGGGGTACACCCGCCATGTTCGGGGTCGATGACAGGGTTGACATTCTGACGGGGACATTTGGAAAGGCCCTTGGTGGGGCATCGGGCGGATACGTCGCTTCTCACCAGGGTGTTGTCGATTTGCTACGTCAACGCGCCCGCCCCTACCTGTTTTCAAACACCCTGGCTCCTTTCATTGTCGCTGGGACCCGTGAGGCTCTTCGCATTGCCAGGGAAGCGGACGATGCGCGCGAAAAACTGCAGAAATCCACCGACTTGTTTCGAGAACTGATGCAGGAAGAGGGCTTTGAGATTCTTCCCGGGAGCCACGCGATCGTCGCCGTGATGTTTCCTGGCGATGACGGTGCCCGCGAAGCGACCGAGATCGCCAGCACCATGCTGGACCAGGGAGTCTACGTGACCGCATTCAGCTTTCCCGTTGTCCCCAGGGGGCAGGCACGGATCCGCGTGCAACTTTCGGCTGCTCACAGCGAAGACGACGTCCGAGCTGCAGTAGAGGCCTTCAAGGTGGCTCGAGATCTGGCCCGCCAGGACCGCTAACATGGAAGAACCGCACACCATCAGCGTTTGCGTTTCAGTCTCCAAATCGGTTCCTTGTTAGGTGGTTCTGCTTCGTGCCTTCGGTAACAGATGCGTTCAACATTGATTTCCTTCCCAGCCTCGACCGGCTGGACGCCATTCAGATAAAGGTCGTCGCGTCGGCGGACGACCTGGAGTGCGCGGACAACCCGCATTGGGCCAACGCGTTTCTGGCGGCAACCGAGGACGAACCCCCTGCGGATGGGTGGACGTGGGATCAGCTAGAAGAAATTGGGTTTGCCGGTAAGACCGGGCAAACCGTTATCTTCCCGGACTCTGCAACCGCGTCCAACATGTTGGTGGGCATCGGAGACGCGGACAAAGCGGATGCGGACACGTTCCGTGAGGCTGGCGCCGCGTTTGCCAGGGCACTCGGCAAGAAGACCTCGGGCTCCGTGAACTTCGAGGGCCGCGCGGCGGGAACCCAGGTAGAAGCGTTCGTTGAGGGTGTTCTGCTGGCCCGCTACAACTTCGACACCTTCGTGACGAAGGAGACCGAAGGGGGGAAGGGGCTACCTCCGCTACGCGAACTGGTGCTGATCACGGGTGACGGTCTCTCAGTCACCGATGCAGAGGAAGCTGCAGCTCGAGCCCGAGTCTTTACGAGAGCCGCGATGGTTGCTCGGGACCTCACGAACCTTCCCCCAGCACACCTGACTCCTGAGAAACTAGGCGAGCTAGCGACCCTGCTCGCGGACCGTTTCGGTTTCACCACAGAGCTGTTTGGTTTGCAGGAGCTGAAGGACATGGGGTGCGGTGGCCTGGTTGCCGTCAACCGTGGCTCCGCTCACAAAGCCCGCATGATCAAGCTGAGCTACAAACCGGAGGGAGCCTCTGAGGAGGCCAAGCACCTCGCGCTGATAGGAAAGGGGATCACGTTCGACTCAGGTGGCCTCAGCCTCAAACCAGCAGCGGTCATGATGGACATGAAGATGGACATGGGGGGAGCAGCAGCCGTTCTAGGCGCGTTCAGCTCAATGAAGGACCTGGGCGTGAAACTCCCTGTTGAAGGGTGGATCGCTACCACGGACAACATGGTTTCTGGTGACTCGCTCCGGGTCGGCGAAATATTGACGGCCCGGAATGGGAAGACAGTAGAGGTCAACAACACCGATGCCGAAGGACGCCTGGTCCTTATGGATGCTCTTTCGCTTGCATCGGAATCCGGTCCGGCTTGGATGATTGACGTTGCGACTCTCACGGGTGCGCAGGTAGTGGCGCTCGGCACCGAGATCGCTGCGGTTCTGGGGAATGACCCGGACCTGATTGAAGCTGTCAAGGACGCCGCCCAGGACACTGGTGAGAAGGTTTGGGAGCTCCCTCTAGAGAAGCGCTACCTGAAGATCATGGAGTCGCCGATTGCAGACATCGCAAACGCGAACATGTCCAACCGTGCGGCGGGAACCATCACGGCGGGCCTGTTCCTATCTCAGTTCGTGGGGGATATTCCGTGGGCGCACATTGACATAGCAGGCCCAATGTCCAGCGCAACTGCAGATCGTTGGCTCACCCCCGGTGCAACGGGTTTTGGCGCCCGGCTGCTTCTGGACGTTGCAGCAAACCTGGGCCGGGAGACTTCCAACTAGACACGGCCCCACCTCACCGCTTTGGCTGCGAGTTGTGGGCCCAAACCAGTCCTTTTGCGACCAGAATGGCTCACAACTCGCAGCCAAAGCGGTGAGGTGGGGCAGCCACAGCGGTGTGGGTTACTCCCCGAACCACTTCGTGACTGTTGCCCTAACCTCTCGGTCGAAGCTTGAGTCAGAGTGGTTAGAGATCAGCCAGTCATAGAAGGAGCCCCCAGCGACCACATCAAGCTCCGCCAAGCATTCTTCGGGTTCGGTAACGGCCCGAAGCAGCATCTTTTCTGCCGTGTGCTTGTCCCGGTAGAAGAACGGGTAGTCAAGGGGGAGTAGTGCGCGTGCCCAGTCCTCGTCCGGGAAAATCCCCACCACACCCGCCCCGAGGGCTTCGACGTATGAGAGCCCGTAGGATTCCTCCACCGCTGTTGCCAAAAAGGCTGTGGTCGAAGCCAAGGCTTCGTAGTACCCGGAACGTGTCGCTGTCAACGGTCCCACCCAAACCCATGGCAAACGCGAGATTTCCATGGCCTTCTCACTCACCAGTGAACTCTCAGCAAGTCGCATCTCAACTTCGATGGGAGTGCGGTGCCGGACGCGTCTCACGATCTCGATGAACAGGTCGGGCCGCTTCTCCGGGCTCAAATAGATTGCCGGGTACAGGACGATCGGGACTTTCGTTTCTTGCCGGTCCTGAATGTGGTCCACACGGAAACCCAGGTTGACCCAAGACAAGTCCATGTTGTTGGCGAAGTCTGCAATCGTCTCGCGGCGCACCAATTCGCGGATCTCGGTCGCGGTGCGCCGAGAGTTCGCGAACGTTGGAAACAGAGCGCAAGAAAGTGCCGTGGGTGCACTCTGCTGCGGGCGGATCAGGTCGGATATGGGACGCCACACAAAGTTCATGATTTTGGCGGAGAGCCCGCTCTCTTTGTAAATGGTGTTCCACACCGAGGGGGAGTCCATCACGTCCATGTTGATGACGACTGTGGTTTCCGGATCGAGGTAGGAAAGCGGCACCACGTCAAATCCTTTGCACCGCCGCGCAACCGGACCGATAACTTGCGACCCTGGGAAAATGCGCAGAAAACGCCGCACCAGGGTTGGGCCGGCATCGTGGCCCTCGATTCGTCCGGCCTTGTTAATCACCACGCCGTCATTCTTAACTGCGACTCGCATTTGAGTCCCTACCTTCCCGTGACAC
Source organism: uncultured Actinomyces sp. (assembly GCA_964345615.1). Classification (GTDB taxonomy): domain Bacteria; phylum Actinomycetota; class Actinomycetes; order Actinomycetales; family Actinomycetaceae; genus Scrofimicrobium. Next base: position 4,629 of record CAYFRQ010000009.1, read on the forward strand.
TTGGTTTGCTATTTGCCAGCCGTTTTTGGCGGCGCTATCTGACTAGGGTTATTTGGTTAGGAGCGACGAGTCGTCCTCGGGTAGTTGAACTTCTGAAGGGATGTCCAAGTCCTCGTGACGTGAATCGATCCGCATCCCGTAGAAGGACCGGTAGATGAAGTAGTTCGCGACCAGGAAGAACACGCCCGCCAAAATGTAGACCAGCAACTGGTTTCCGTCCGCCACCAAGCTGACTGCAAGTTCGACCGCAAGTAGCCCGAACAGCGTCGTGAACTTAATGATGGGGTTGAGTGCAACAGAAGAGGTGTCCTTGTAGGGGTCGCCGACGGTGTCACCAACAATTGTCGCGTCGTGAAGCGCGGTGCCTTTAGCGTGAAGGTCGACCTCCACAACTTTTTTGGCGTTGTCCCAAGCCCCACCAGCGTTCGCCATGAATATGGCTTGGTACAGGCCGAAGATCGCAATTGAGATCAGGTAGCCGATGAACAGGAACGGCTCCACAAAAGCGAAGGACAGGGTGATGAAGAAGACCGCAAGGAAAATGTTCAACATTCCCTGCTGCGCGTACTGGGTGCAGATCTCCACAACGGCACGTGAGTCTTCGATGCTGGCCTTCTTACTGCTCTTATCAAGCTTGATTTTTGCTTTGATGAACTCGACAGCGCGGTAGGCCCCGGTTGTCACCGCTTGGATAGACGCACCAGAGAACCAGTAGATGACAGCACCGCCAAGGATGAAGCCCATCAGGAATGGCGCATGCATTATCGATAGGTGCTCCAGGTTGTCGAGCAATCCGTTCGTGAGGCCAATGACGATTGAGAAGATCATCGTTGTGGCACCGACAACAGCCGTGCCGATCAACACGGGTTTGGCAGTGGCCTTGAAAGTGTTGCCAGCCCCGTCGTTTTCTTCCAGCATCAGCTTGGCGTGCTTCCACTGCGGCGTGAAACCGTAGTCCTTTTCAAGTTCCTGGTCAATGTTCGGGACCTGCTCGATCTGGCTAAGTTCGTAAACCGACTGCGCGTTGTCCGTCACGGGGCCGTACGAATCAACCGCGATGGTAACGGGTCCCATACCCAGGAAACCGAACGCGACAAGTCCGAACGCAAACACTGCGGGCGCCATCATGTAGTCGGACAAGCCCAGTGTTGAGATCCCAAAAGCCACGGCCATCAAGCCGACAATCGTGACTCCCAGCCAGTACGCAGAGTAGTTACCCGCGACCAGTCCGGACAGGATGTTTAGAGAAGCTCCACCCTCACGCGAAGACTTCACGGTTTCGCGGACGTGGCGGGACTTGGTTGAGGTGAAGACCTTCACCAGCTCCGGTATTAGCGCGCCAGCCAGGGTTCCGCACGTGACGATCGCGGCGAGCTTCCACCCAAGGCCGTCATCAGAGTTTCCAAGGACCAGGGCTGTAGTCCCGAAGGTGAACGCGATGCACATGATGGAGGTGACCCACACGAGGGACGTAAGAGGGGCCTCAAAGTTCATCTCTTTAGCATTTGCGTAGCGGGCCTTCACCCAGGTGGCATTCACCCAGTAGGCGATTCCTGAAGCGATAAGCATCGCGGCGCGAACAACGAAGATCCACACGAGCAATTGGGCTTGGACGTCAGGGGAGGCAACCGCCAACACAATGAAGGTGACCAGCGCGACGCCCGTCACGCCGTAGGTCTCAAAACCGTCTGCCGACGGGCCAACGGAGTCGCCGGCGTTGTCACCAACGCAGTCGGCGATCACACCTGGGTTACGTGGGTCGTCTTCGTCAATCTTGAAAACGATCTTCATCAGGTCAGCCCCGATGTCTGCGATCTTCGTGAAGATCCCACCGGCGATCCTTAGTGCAGCGGCCCCAAGGGACTCACCGATCGCGAACCCAATGAAACAGGCCCCGCCGATTTCTGGTGGAAGAAGTAGCAGAATCACCAGCATCATCATCAGTTCCAGAGAAATCAGGACCATGCCGATTGACATGCCGGCCCGCATGGGGATCTGGTGCAGGGGGAGCGGTTTGCCACGCAGTGATGCGAAGGACATCCGCGAGTTCGCGAACGTGTTCACGCGGATTCCGAACCATGCGACCGAGTAGGAGCCGGCCATGCCTAGCAGCGAGAACAGGACGATGATTCCGACCCGTCCCCACGGGAAGTCGATGAGGAACTTGTAGTAGACAACGATTACCGAGGTGATGATCACCCACAGGATCATCAGGAACCGTCCCTGTTTGATCAGGTAGGCCTTACACGTTTGGTAGATCAGCTCCGAGATTTCGAGCATGGACTTGTGAACCGGAAGCTTTTGCAGTTTCGCGTAGCTAATGAAACCAAACACTAGGCCCAGCACGGCGATCCCCATGCCGATCCACAAAGCTCCGCGGCCGCCCAACCCGCTGGCAGTCACCATGGTCGACAAGTCGGGGAGTTGTAGTGCGGCTTCGCCACCGGCAGCGTGGGACTCGCCCCCACCCCCGCCTTGTCCACAACCGCTGAGCGTGAGCGTCGCTAAGATCGCGGCGATCACCCCCAGAGTTTTCTTGGGGAAGGTAAGTAGCCTTCCCTGTTGAAGAGGGGACTCCGCGTCAGTGACTCTCATTTGCGACCTCATCGCCAAGCAAATATGGACAGGCAAAAACCCAGGCGGGTTTCCGGCCACCATCAAGCGTACTCAAAGTGAGACGTGTCACCTAGGCCATTCGTCGGATGTTTGCGCAGAATCGGGGTCAGCGCGCCTCCAAAACCTGGGCTGAAGCTTCCTCCCAGCGCTCACGCCAGTCGCCGATGGGCTTCACGCCCGCGTGCACTAGGGAATCGTGGCCAAGCACAGAATAGGCGGGGCGCGGCGCGGGGCGGACAAACTCTTCGGAACTCACCGGGGCGACGATGTCCGGGTCCATCCCCAGGGTCTCTGCGATCGCCCGGGTGAACCCCCACCAAGTCGTCTGTCCGGAGCTGGTGGCGTGATAAACCCCCGCGGGGGCAGCAGACTCAACCAGGTCCGCGGCGACGCGCGCAACATCGCAGGTCCAAGTCGGCTGGCCACTTTGGTCATTTACAACCGAGGCCTCCCCGTTCTTCTGCAGCACATTCGCGAGCGTCTTTGGGAAACAGTTGCCGCCGGCGCCATAGAGCCAGGCGGTGCGCAGAATAAGGGTGTCTGGTGCGTTAGTGCGGGCCGCCCACTCTCCCGCAGCCTTCGTGCGGCCGTAAGCTCCAAGCGGACTGACGGGATCATCTGCCTGGTAGGGACGGTCTCCCTGACCATCAAACACGTAGTCCGTCGAGATGTGTAGCAATCGGGAGCCAGCTTTGCTACAGGCGATCGCAAGATTTTGGGGTCCGACCGCGTTGAGTGAAAACGCGCCCGCCTCATTTTCTTCTGCCGCGTCAACGTTCGTCCACGCCGCGCAGTTGATCACGACGTCGGGTTTCAGATCGGCTACTCGAGAGCTGAGTCCCGGAAGATCCAAAATGTCGAGCGTGTCCCGGTCTTCTCCGATGACTTCATGTCCGCGCGAAACCAGTTCCTGGATTACGTCCCCCGCCAGCATTCCGTAGCTACCAGTAACCAAAACCTTCACGGCTCTAACCCCCTTCGGCCTCGCCTGTGCGGCGGACTCGGCAACGCGTCCAACCCTACAGCTAAGCTGACAGAGACAGTCATCAGGAGAAACCACCGCGACACTGGAGGCAGAAGGCCATGTGGGAGCCACTCGGCATTGAAGGCGCCTGGAAAATAACACCCAAAACGCATCCTGATGAGCGTGGCTGGTTCAAGGAGGGCTTCAAACAAGAGCCTTTCAAGGAAGCTACAGGCCAGAGTTTCGAGATCGCGCAAATGAACGTGTCAAACTCGAAAGCCGGAGTGATCAGGGGGATCCACTTCTCTGTGCTTCCGATTTCCCAAGCCAAATATGTCACTGCTTTCTCCGGAGCTGTCTTGGATGTCATTGTTGACATCAGGGCGGGCTCCCCAACCTTCGGGAAGTGGGAGGCCGTCTTGCTGGACTCCGCAGACCCAACCTCGGTCTATCTTTCCGAGGGGCTTGGGCACGCCTTCATGGCGCTTTCGGACAACTCAACGGTTGGCTACCTGGTTTCGAGCGGCTACGCTCCCGGCCGAGAATTCGGCGTGGACCCCCTTGATCCACAGATTGGGATCGAGTGGCCAACCACCGGGCTGGAAGGCCAGCCCATCACGCCGATCCTGTCGGAAAAAGACGGTGAAGCCCCAACGCTGACGGAGGCTTTCGAGGCCGGGTTGCTTCCCGACTACCAGGAGATAATGGAGTTTCGCGAATCTCTTCGGGGCTAGCGCCTGACGTACGTCGTTACTTTCCAGCGCCCGTCCCCGGAACGCTCACGCCAAGTCTTATCGCTTCGCAGAGGGTCGACCCGCCAAACCTCAGGGTCGATGCGGGGTGCGTAAACCAGAGGCCCCTTCGCCGGCACCTGAGCCTCGAAGTCCAAATCTGTCACTACTAGTTCGTCAACCAGATCCATGGTTTGCTGGTAGAGGCTGGCCCCACCCGTAACCCACGCGACTAGGGCCCCCATCCGGGCCGCTTCTGCGCGTGCCAGCTCAATGGCGTGCGGTAGTGAACTCGCACTCAGAGCGCCCGCGGGGGTGTACCGGGGCCTGCGGGAAAGAACAATGACTTCCCGCCCCGGAAGGGAGGTTGGGAGTGCATCAAAGGATGTGCGGCCCATCAGCACCGGACACCCCATAGTGCTCTTCCTGAAGTGGGCGAAGTCCGCTGGGACGCGCCACAGCATCCCCTTACCGTCCCCGAGCACTCCTTCAGAATCTTGCGCCCAGATGGAAGCAAGCTTCACGCCTTGCCCCTGCGTGTTCACTCAGACCGCAACCTGAGCCTTGATGGCAGGGTGGTGCTTATAGTCCTCTACCTGAACCGAGTCAAAGGTGTAGTCGAAGATCGAATCAGCGCCTGCAAGCTCAAGGTGGGGGAAGGGGTACGGCGAGCGGGAAAGCTGCTCTTTCACCTGCTCCAGGTGGTTTGAGTAGATGTGGCAATCCCCTCCCGTCCAAATAAACTCACCGGGTTCCAGCCCGCTTTGCTGCGCGAGCATCGCTGTCAGGAGCGCGTACGAGGCGATGTTGAAGGGGACCCCCAGAAACAAGTCCGCGCTGCGCTGGTACAGCTGCAGGCTCAGCTTCCCCTCCGCGACGTAGACCTGGAAAAAAGCGTGGCAGGGCATCAGGGCCATTTCGGGGAGTTGCCCGACGTTCCACGCGGAAACCACCATACGCCGGGAGTCCGGGTCCGTCTTTATCGTCTCAAGCAGGTCTGTTATCTGATCGATGCCCTCCCCATCAGGGCTCGGCCACGAGCGCCACTGGACCCCGTACACCGGGCCCAGCTCGCCGTCCTTATCCGCCCACTCATTCCAGATTCGGATCCCGTTTTCTTGCAGCCAGGAAACGTTCGAGGACCCGGATAGGAACCACAACAGCTCACCAACCACAGATTTCAGGTGGACGCGCTTCGTTGTGATGACAGGGAAGCCCTTCGACAGGTCGTAGCGCAGTTGCCGACCGAACACGGACAAGGTGCCGGTGCCCGTGCGGTCAGTCTTTTCGACTCCGTGCTTGAGAACGTCTTCCAGTATCCGTTCGTACTGGTCGTCCACCTTGGGTTCACCCACAGGGAGTGCCGTCGATGCTGAACGCGACCTGGGCCGACTGCTTCACCGTGTGGGTGATGGTGCAGTTTCGCTCGATCGCCTTAGAAGCCCGGCGTAGTAGCTGTTCCTTTGCTTCTGCGTCAATGAAGGGCATCACTGGGAGTAGGTCGACCTGGAAGGAAGTGAAGCGATCTTCTGCTTCAAGGTAGTCCGCAGCCACCGATCCGAACATCTCGAAATCGTCCCCGAGTACTCTGGCGAACCGTGCGTCCGAGGAAAGGGCGTTGCAGCCAAGGACCGCTAGCTTCAGCAGGTCGCCGGGGCTGAACTGTCCTGGACCGTAGCCGATTTCCAGTGTGCTGCCCTTCCCATTGTCGGCGACGTACTCTCTGGCACCAGTGCGTGTAACTGAAGGCTTATCCATGAGGCTTCTCCCTAGTTGTTCTTCGCCAAAAACTCGGCCGCGGTCTCGCGTTCACCTTTCACCAGTTCGGGTGCGAAACCGATTGCTTCTTTTTCTAGACGCTTCCCTAGCAGAGGGATGTGGATTGACAGGTCCCCGGTCATGACGGCCCGGGTCTTGTTCCCTTCCGCAGTGAGCGAAACCCTTGCTTTGAGCGCGGCGGGAATTCCCTGCCCCGTCACAGAAAGAGCACCAATCACGCGGCCTGGCCCTTCGCGGTGCCACTCTTCGGCGATCACAGCTTTTGTTGAAGGACTCACGAACCTTTTTGCTGCGGGTGGCAACATGTCCTGAGGGATTCCCCCAATGGTTTTCACCTGGATGTCGTCCGAGCCAGCAACGTTTTGGACCTCGGGGCCTGTCATCATCAGTTTCTGCGCCCGTAGCTTGGAGTAGTCGGGGTTAGAGAACATCTCCCAGACTTTTGCGATGGGTGCGTCGTAAACGTAGTCTTCTTTGAACTCCATGCTCACTGTCCTTTTCAAGGTGTGCCAACACTGCCGTCAACGCGATTCTAGGGCTTGGCGACTGCGACGTCCGGGTAAGGCTCGGGAGCTGGTTAGGCTGGACCCATGCAGAGCGTGAAAGAGCTGATGGAGTCCTCCGGTGCCCTCCCGCTAGACTCCAGCGACTTGGAGTGGCTCCAGATGCTACTCACGGAGTGGCAGGTTATCGCTGACCTTGGTTCCGCTGACCTGGTCCTGTGGCTTCCCACGGAAGAGGGCAGGTTCGTGGCTGCTGGTCTCGCCAGGTCGGCTACCGCCTCGACCTTGCATGTCGATGACGTGATTGGGCTCTACGCGCCGGCCGCTCAGGCAAAAATCTTAGAGCGCGCTTACCACGAGGGTGAGATTGTCGAGGCGGATTCGGTGCGATGGGCGGGCCTCTATTCCTCGTCCATCTCTTACGTTCCAGTGGTTCGAAACAAAAAGGTCCTCGCGGTTATCAGCTGTGAAGCCAACATGTCTGCCGCGCCCCGGCAGGCGGGCACGAAGGGGTGGGCGGCGGCTGCGGCGGACGTCTTACTACAGATGGTTGCGGAAGGGTCGTTCCCTGACGCGGATTCCCCGACTTCCATCGCTCACGGTGTGCCCCGCGTCATCGACGGTGTGATCCTGTTGAACGCCGAGGGTAGGGTCCTAGAGATCAGCCCGAACGCAAACTCGCTGATGCGCAGGCTCGGAGTGTCTCAAAACCTGGTGGGCGCATCGCTTATCGAAGCAACCACGGATGCCATGGTTCGCGGAGAAGAAATCGAAGAAACCATGGCGGTTGTGCTGGCTGGGCGTGCCCCCTGGCGCGTCGACGTTACTTCTAGGGGTGCGACTGTTGCTGTTCGCGCGATCCCTCTTTGGCGCGGAGGGGAAAGGGCTGGCGCGGTTGTCCTGACTCGGGACGTTACTGACATGCGTAGGCACGAACAACAGTTGATGACGAAGGACGCCACGATCCGCGAGATCCACCACCGGGTTAAGAACAACCTACAGACTGTTTCTGCGCTACTTCGGATGCAAGAGCGGCGGTCCGGATCGAAGAAAGTCAAAGAGGCACTTCAGGACGCGGGACGACGCGTGCAGTCGATCGCGACAGTTCACGATTCTCTGGCGCAAAATGTCAGTGAGGTCGTCGACTTTGACGAAGTTGCACCCAAGATCCTGAACATGGCAGCCCAGGTCGCAACTGCGACCGCCCCCGTGCGTTTGGACGTAACAGGAACCTTCGGGTTACTGGGCGCGGAGCAGGCGTCAGCCCTTGCAACAGTTTTGGCTGAGCTGATTTCTAATGCGGCTCAACACGGGACGCCCGGGGCGGGAGGCACCATTTGGGTTCGCGCTACACGGACAGACCAGGAGCTGAAGGTTGTTGTTGAGGATCAGGGTAGCGGTGAAGACGATGTCCCTAGGGAAGATTACGCGGACCTCAGTCGAGGCCTAGGCACTCAAATTGTTAAGGCGATGGTTAGCGGTGAACTCGGAGGTTCCATCGCATGGAGTGGGAAGAAGTGTGGCGGTACCATCGCTGACCTGCGGTTCACTCCGCAAGTCCCAGGCAGGGGCTAGGTTTAGGGCCGCATACGGGAGCTAGGAAGCGCGGCGAGCCCTTGCCGCGCGGCGCTTGAGCGAGCGGCGTTCCTCTTCACTTTTTCCGCCCCACACCCCGGAGTCCTGGTTGTTAGCCATGGCCCACTGCAGGCAGATCTCTTCAACTGCGCAGGAAGCACAAACGGCTTTGGCGCGTGTCACCTGCGAAAGCGCGGGACCCGTGTTGCCAATCGGGAAGAAGAGTTCAGGGTCAACGCTCAGGCAAGCTGCCTCACTGCGCCAGTCCATGCAAGTGGCTCCTAAATATCGCGTGGACTTCCACGCTTCGAGTGTTCAACGCCAGTTTCTGCCATGGGGCTAACTCGCGCAAGGGAAAAGAGTTGGACATCCTAACTTTTGACGTGTGAACGATCACAGAAGGGCCGATCTGGGACCTTTGGTGGGAGCTCAAGGGGGGAGATCCGCGTTCCGAACCTCACGATCCCGGACCTTGGTGGGAAGGGAATCGACGCTATCGGCCACAGTGGAGCACCCGAGACGGTGGAGGAAATCATCCGCACTGTTTCGCGGCTCGGCTCCACTGCAACAACCACGGTCCCGTGTCCCTGAGGGATCTGAGGCCACTCGGAAAGGTCCAGGTGCTTTGCGGTTTGGAAGGTGTTGCCCGGCGCGCACTGCGCTTGAACCAACTCGACATCTTCGGGGTCATCGCTCACCACCACCAGCTGAGCATCGGGTGATCTCGCGGCTCGCCGAAGAAGGTCCGCACCGGGTGAAACCTGGTCCGAAGTAGGGCTCGGTCCTCGGGATACCTCACGCGTTTTTCGAGTGCGTGAGAGCTGAGCGTGCACGCCGTGAAGATCGGGGCTAACAACGACCACCCGTCCGGGAATGCTGCTGACGTACCCATGCTGTGCAGTTTGCGCCCTCGGCAACCAGGTGAGGAAATCAGGGCGTGAAAGCAGGTCGGGGGAAGGTAGGTGGAATACGTGCCAGGGGAAGTTCTTGGCACCCGAGGTAGGCGAGGTATCGGTGCAGATAAGCCGAATGGTTCCGCGTTCCCCCAGATCGGTGAGGTCTCGGAGCAGGCCCTGGCTGGCTGTAATCCCGGCAAGCGTTCCCATCTGTTCAAGGAGCGCGCTGAGCTCCAGAACAACGACCACCGGGGGGCGGGCCCGATCTTGGGCACGGGCTGCCTGAAGCGTTTCTTCGAGCAAGAACAGGGAATCTCCGGCGGACGGCACCTGAGTGCCGGTGCTCACGCCAACCCAAACGGCTTCTCCTGGGAGCCCGCTGGTAATGCGCGACGCAAGGTCGTTCAACTCGGGCCTGCTTGGGCCGATAAGCAGTAGCGGCCGGCCATCCCACACCAGAGGTTCCAGGTCTGCGGTGACCGGGTGCTCGTAGAGGCCTACCTGTCCGGCCGCGCTCGGATCGGGGGGAGAAGCGGTGAAGGGGCCACAGGTTTCCGGCAGAGGGCGTGAAAAGACTCTCTTGACTTCCTGGCCGTCACTGCCCGGGCGGGCATACTGAGCCTTGCGGATCGCTGCAACCCAAGACTGAGCTTGCGTTGCGTGCGCGGCTTGCACCTGCGTTCGCCGCCCGTCTCTTTGCAGGATCGCTCGGCCAGGAATCCGCGGTAGACGCGCTGCACTAGCGTCTCCAATCGAGTCGATGGAGTCGCGTTCTTCCGCGCACCGAAGCGCAATGCGAAGGTCCAGTACTGCCCGCAGGTTCGGGGTGATGACCCCGCCTGCGCGTTGCGAAGCTAAGACTAGGTGCAGACCTAAGGAACGTCCTTGCGTCCCGATTTGTCCAAGCTGCTCAAGCAGCTCCGGGCTGGCTTGGGCGAGCAGCGCCACCTCATCCGCAACAACCACCAGCGCAGGTGGTGGGGCGGGGCCACGGGGCTGCCCCACCAGGTGTTCCTGCCGCCACTCCGCTAAGCTCCGGAAACCCGCCTGCCTCAAGGTTTCTTTGCGGCGTTGCATCTCGGCACGCAAAGCCCGAAGCAGCCACGGCGTTTGCGCGCCTTCCAAATCTGTCAGTGACAGTTCGACATGGGGGAGCCCCTCTAGGTGCGACAGGCCCGCGCCGCCCTTGTAGTCAATGAAGACGAACCGCAGATCTTCCGGTGGAACAGACGCGGCCAGTGCTATGACCAGAGAGGTCAGGAACTCCGATTTGCCGGACCCGGTCCCGCCCACCACTAGGGCGTGCGGTCCATCTGCCACCAAATCGAACAGGAGAGTTGTGGGCTCACTGTCGCCTTCTACCCCAAGCGGCACCGCCCACGCTGACTCCGGGTCGGCCTTGCTTCTTTTCCACAGGGAGCGGATCAGTTCACTGGTAGGGGAGCCCAGGGTTTTTTCAAGGTCTACCGATTCGGCGAGCTTTTCCCCCGGGGGTTTCGCAGCCTCAAGCAAAGTGGACATTTCAGCCTCCCAAAGCGCCCCGGGAACGACGTGCGAAGAGAGAACCTGGGTGGGAACCTCTGGTAAGTCTTCGACGCTACGTGCCCACCATGCTCTTGGAGCCTGTCCGGAGCTCACAAACACCTGGGCACGGACCCAAAGCGCATACGCCTCTGCTCCAGGGCCAACGACCGCGAAGCTCCCGGGTGAGGCGGTCCCTGTGCGCCTGCGTCTGGGGCGCAGATAGTAGGAGAACTCTGTTTCGGCGTCCCGTTCGGGCTCGGTTGGGGCCCGGTCGCTCTTCACTCTGGCAGCCACTTCTAGGAGCAGGCTCCCAGGGTCACTTTCTACTCTTCGCCGGTAGAGGGACCACACCCACAGTCCACCCCCAACAGACCCGATTCCTGCCAACAGAAAAGGAAACAGCCCGGCGGGTAGGAAGAACCTAGACATCGAGCCCAGAATCACCACGGGCATCACGAAGCGGAGCGTCCCCAGCAGTCGCCGCGACTTCTTGTCTAACTCGGCCTCTTTCCAGTGCGAGCGCCCTGCGCGGACCCGCAGTGTCCACCGGTTAGTGCCGACCCGCACAGTGCGACCCGGCCTCATGCGGAAGACGCGACGGAAAGCCTTCACTCTGTTTGTGACCCCAACGTCTTTGCAGACCACGTTCTTCCCGCTGGGAGCTAGCTGCAAATGAACCTGCTCGGTGAACGGGTCACAAAGCCCCAGGTGGCGACCCAGCCGGGTGTCTCCACGCACCGGGACCACGGCGCCTAGGTCCGGCCCGCGAGTACAACAGAAGTGCAGAGTCGTCCCGAGTGCGCCGGTTACCTGTAGTTCTTCCAATTTGCGCACGAAGTCACGCTTTCACAGGCCCGTCTCTCAACGCCGCGGAAGATGCGGGCCTGTGGGGAAACACTAAAGGCCGCGTCTGTGGACAGTGCCGATCCGAAAGCTGTGCTGGCCCTTCGGGTGATGGGACAATGAACACGGAAAGGGGGCCCCAATTGCAGGAGTTCATCGCCCAGGACGAAACCGGCCCGGACCTTGGAAGCATCGAGTTGGCGGAGGCCCGATGGGTCCATTTGGTTCAGCTGATCAACGAGGCCCGCGCTGCCTACTACGACCGTGACGAGCCAACCATTTCAGATGCGGAATACGACCAGTATTACCTGGAACTCCAAGAAATTGAGGCCCGCTACCCGCAGCTTGCTGTTCCTGACTCGCCGACTGCAACCGTGGGCGGTCGCGCTTCGGATCTGTTCACCCCCGTCCACCACCTGACCCAGATGATGAGCCTCGAGGACGTCTTCTCTCTGGATGCTGTTGATGCCTGGTTCGCGAAGACCCGTGCCCGCCTAGGCGGCGAGGAGTTCAGCGCCACTGCCGAAATGAAGATTGACGGCCTTGCCGTGAACCTGCAGTACAGGGACGGGATTTTGGTGCAGGCCTCAACCCGCGGGGATGGTTTCGTGGGCGAGGACGTGACCGCGAACGTGCGCACGATTACGGAAATCCCGCACCGGCTGAACGACCCGAACCCGCCCAGCCTGGTGAATATCCGCGGTGAGGTGTATTTCCGCCTTGATGATTTTCAGCGCGTTAATGAGGAACGAGTGGCTGCGCTCCAGCGTCCGTTCGTGAACCCACGCAACGCCGCCGCCGGCACGCTCCGCCAGAAAAACCCGGCGAAGACGGCGAAGCGCACCCTTTCATTCATGGCCCACGGGATCGGGGTGGTTGAGGGCCCGGGGACCTACCCGACTACCCAATACGACTGGTATCGGCAGATTAAAGAGTGGGGTGTCCCGATTGCCCCAGACACCGAACTGATCCACACGACGGCGCAGGCCCATGCAGAAATCGAGCGCATCGCGAAGCAGCGCGGCGGCCTCAACCACGATATTGACGGCGCCGTCTTCAAAGTGAACTCCCTTGAGCAGCAGCGGATTCTTGGTGCCACGTCCAGGACTCCCCGTTGGGCGGTCGCATACAAGTACCCGCCCGAGGAAGCCTTCACCCGGCTTTTGGACATCCGTGTCCAGGTTGGGCGAACCGGAAGGGTCACCCCGTTCGCAGTGTTTGAGAAAGTGCTGGTCGCCGGCTCCCACCTGCGCCACGCCACCCTCCACAACGAGAATGAAGTGAAACGCAAAGGGATCCTGATCGGCGACACCATCGTGGTTCGCAAAGCAGGGGACGTAATCCCCGAAGTCGTTGGCCCCGTGGTGCAAAACAGGGACGGGACTGAAGTTCCGTTCCAAATGCCGACCAACTGCCCCTCGTGCGGGACTGCCCTTGCTCCCGCGAAAGAGGGGGATGCGGACCTGCGGTGCCCGAACACCGCGTCCTGTCCCGCCCAAAGCACCGAACGCCTGATTCACATCGGGTCTCGCGGTGCCCTGGACATCGAGGGGCTCGGAGCGGAAGCCGCGGCGGCTCTCACCCAACCCGAGATGGGACGCGACTTGGTCGTCATGCGACTGGCGGAGGGGAGCACTGTCTTTCTCGAGGACGGCACCGAAATTCGTATCGAGGACCACAGCGATGAGCGAAAGGCGTACAAGCTTGCTGAGAAGCTGTTGCCACCACCGGCCGAGCCCGTCTTGCGAAACGCGAAAGACCTTTTCGATCTGAAGGCCGAGGATGTCCGGGACGTCATGGTGTGGCGCAGGGTTAGGCACGAGGGCGTCTGGGAGGGCGACTACCGACAGTCAAGGTTCTTCTGGTCCCAGGCGTTCAAGAAGGGAAGCGACGGAAAGATGGTCGCTGTTCCTACGAAGCCACGGAAGAGTCTCGAAGTGATGCTTGGAGAGCTCGAAGCCGCGAAAACGCAGCCCCTCTGGCGCTTCTTAGTCGCTCTTTCAATCCGGCACGTTGGGCCGACTGCGGCCCGCGCGCTCGCCAGCCGCTTTGGCTCGATAGAAAAGATCGCGGAAGCGTCCACTGAGGAACTGGCGGCAACTGACGGGGTCGGGCAGGTTATTGCCCAGTCGGTCCGCGACTGGTTTGACGTTGATTGGCACCGGGACATCGTTGCGCAGTGGCAAAAGGCGGGCGCTCTGGTCAGTGCCGAACAGGTCTTAGAACTTGAAAAAACGCTGGACGGCCTCACGATTGTTGTTTCGGGCGCTATGCCGGGGTACGACAGGGACGAAGCTAAGAACCAAATCTTGCTTCGCGGGGGCAAAGCGTCCTCGTCCGTCTCAAAGAAGACTTCGGCTCTGGTGGCTGGCCCCGGAGCCGGGTCGAAGCTGGGGAAAGCCGAATCCCTTGGCGTCCCTGTCATCCCCGCTGAGAAGTTTCAGGATTTGTTGGATAAGGGCTTGGGCCCTGTCTTAGAAGGCTAAGTTCTAGACAATGAAGGAAAAGGGGGCGACTAGCCGCTCCAGGAGTCGGGTGGCGTGGCTGCGCGCGTTCCACTCTTCAAGACTCAGCTGCCTTGCGGTTGTTAGGTCCTTTGCGAACACGCGTTCCATCTGTGCGCCGAACTCCTCGGAGTCGATCTGAACCGTGACCTCAAAGTTGCCGATCAGTGAGAGCCGGTCAATGTTCGCGGTTCCAACGATGGAGCGGAACCCATCTGCAACAAGGGTTTTCGCGTGGATCATTGCGTGTTGGTAAAGCCAAATCTCAACCCCGGCTTCAAGCAGCTGACCGAAGAAGGGTCTGGCCACCCAGTCCGCCAGGATGTGGTTTGAATACTCCGGGATCAGCACCTGGACTCTCACACCTCTTTTGCTGGCGCTGACAAGGGCGCCAAGCAGTTCCCGGTCTGGGATGAAGTAGGCAGTTGTGAGCTCAATGCTTTCCCGACTTTTCTCGATGGTCTCCAGGTACTGGCCCCTGACAGGAAACAGCAAGCTAGACGGCAAGTTGAACGCCGCACTGATTGCGCCGGACCAGGGAAGTTCTTCCCAGTCCTTGAGTTCCGGGTCCTCCTTTCGGCGGAACGTGTTCCAGAAGCGGCGGAAGCCTACGGAAAGCTCTGTTACTGCGTCGCCCCTTATCCGAATGTGCGTGTCGCGCCACTCCGTGCCGAAGTCGACGCCGACGTTGAAGCCCCCAACGAACCCGCTCTTGTCATCAGTGATGAGGAGCTTGCGGTGGTTCCGCCCGGTTGCCCTTGGGTTCGCAGAAACGATTCCTTTACGGACCTCTGCGAGCCTATGGACATGCAGATTGGGGTGGGGCTTGAAGTGTTTGAAGTGGGCGCTCGACTTCAGTGAACCGAAACCGTCGTAGATGACGAAGACTTTCACTCCACGGTCAGCCGCGCGATACAGGGCGTCTTTGAACATTTTGCCCAGGCGATCGCTACGCCAGACGTAGGTTTCGAAGTAGACCGTCTTTTTCGCCTCATCGATAGCGCGGATCTGGTCGTGGTAAAGCCTGGAGCCTTCTGTGTAGATCCGGATCTGGTTTCCGTCGACAACAACGTCGTCTGGGGTTAGGGTCGGGAACCCCTTCACTCCACCGGGGGAGCGGCGCTTGCGGATCCGGTCAACCCCGTAGACCGTCGCGACTCCTGCGAGTTGCGCTGCCGCGGTCAAAAGCAACGCGCGCTTGGTCCACTTCCAAGCTCGGATGCGCTTTTCATCGCGTCTTTTAGCGTCGGCGTCGTTGCGTTTTTCGACCCGGCCCTGCCCGCCCTGTGGCCAGCAGTCGTTTTGGTCACTACGTGTAGGCATGCTCTTAGTGTATTGCCTAGCGGTTTAGACTCGGGGGCATGGCAAGAATCTCAAAGCAGGAAGTTGCCGCATTGGCGGCGATGGCTCAGATCGGGCTGACGGATGAAGAAACCGAGCGCATGGCCGGGGAGCTTGAAGTGATCGCGGAATACGCTTCGGCTGTCTCAGACATTGCAGAACGGGACATCGAACCGACGTTCCAGTCGATTTCTATGGAGAACGTGATGCGCCCGGATGTCCCGGGCCAGCCGCTGGACCGAAGCGCGTTGTTGTCCTGTGCGCCGGAGTCCGAAGACGGCATGTTCAAAGTCCCACAGATCCTGGAGGAAGACTAAATGAGCGACTGGATTTACAAGAGCGCACTGGAGATGGCCCAGGGCCTTCGCGACGGCTCGGTCACCTCCCTTGAGCTGGTTGACGCCTGCTTGGAGCGGATCAAGGAGCTTGACCCGGCTATCAACGCCTTCATCACGGTTGACGAAGAGGGAGCTCGAAGCACTGCTCGCGAGGTTGATGAGCGCCGGGCGGCGGGCGAGGACCTGCCCCTGCTTGCTGGCGTGCCGATCGCGATCAAAGACAACATCGTCACCAAAGGGCTGGATACTACTGCTGCCTCTAAGATCTTGGATCGGTGGAAACCCCCGTACGACGCCACTGTCGTGGAAAAGATTAAGGCGGCTGGGCTCCCGATTATTGGGAAGACAAACCTGGATGAGTTCGCCATGGGGTCTTCTACGGAGCACTCTGCTTTTGGCCCTACCCGCAACCCGTGGAATCTTGACCTGATCCCCGGTGGGAGTGGGGGAGGGTCTGCGGCAGCTGTCGCGTCCTACATGGTCCCGCTGGCCCTCGGGTCTGACACGGGTGGCTCAATCCGCCAGCCTGCAGGTTTCACCGGGACGGTCGGTGTGAAGCCCACCTACGGTGCAGTCTCACGCTACGGTGCTATCGCACTAGCCTCTTCACTGGATCAGATCGGGCCGGTCGCCCGCGACATCCGTGACGCCGCGGCCCTGCAGGAGTTGATTTCGGGCCATGACGATCTGGACTCCACGTCCTTGAAGGGCGAGCCCGCAGACCTGGAGGCCGCAATAAGTGAGCGCCTCAAGGAAGGTGCGAAAGGCTTGCGCGTTGGGATCCCAGCGGAGTTGCTCGGCGACGGGTATCAAGACGAGGTCCGGGAAAACTTCGACCGTGTGGTCCAGGCTCTCAAGGGGGCGGGAGCGCTGGTTGTGGAGGTTGAGACACCCTCGTTCCAGTACGCCCTTCCTGCTTACTACCTGATCATGCCTGCGGAAGCTTCCTCGAACCTCGCCCGTTTTGACGGGATGCGGTTCGGTTTGCGAGTGGTGCCGGACGTGCCAAACCCGACCGCGTCGGATGTCATGAGTGCGACCCGTGAGGCCGGGTTCGGGGATGAGGTGAAGAGGCGCATCCTCCTTGGCACCCACGTTCTGTCTGCCGGTCACTATGACGAGTACTACGGGGCGGCCCAGAAGGTCCGTACCCTGATCAAGGACGACTACAAGGCTGTTTTTGAGCAGGTGGACGTCATGCTTTCACCGACGACACCAACGGTCGCTTTCCCCATCGGTTCGCGAATGGACGACCCGATTTCTATGTACCTAAACGACATCGCAACGATCCCGGCAAACCTTGCTGGCGTCCCGGCCCTTTCCATGCCTGACGGTGTGGACGCCGCGGGGTTGCCCACTGGTTTGCAGGTCGTTGCACCCGCTTACGGCGACGGGGCGATGTATGCCGTTGCAGCCCTGATCGAAACCTTGATCGCGGACCGGGTGAAGGCCTGCCCGCAGGTGGTAGAGGTCAGCGAGGGAGGATCCAACTGATGGCCAAAAAGATGACTTTCAAAGAAGCCACGACCAAGTACGACCCCGTCCTTGGCATCGAGGTTCACATCGAGCTGAACACGAACTCGAAAGCTTTTGACACCGCCCCGGTGACGTTCGGGGAAGAACCAAACACTGCCGTAACCCCGGTTTCTGCAGGGCTTCCCGGCTCACTGCCGGTGGTGAATGAGAAGCTGGTTGAGGCGGGCATCCGCCTGGGTCTTGCGCTGAACGCAGAGATTGAGCGTGACTCTTTCTTCGCCCGCAAGAACTATTTCTACCCGGACCTGCCAAAGGCCTACCAGATCTCCCAGTCCGACAAGCCGATCGCTTACGACGGTCACCTGGACGTGGAGCTTCCTGACGGTGAGGTTTTCCGCGTTGAGATTGAACGTGCTCACCTCGAAGAAGACGCTGGGAAAAACACTCACGTTGGTGGTGCTGATGGGCGCATTCACGGTGCTCAGTACTCCCTCTGTGATTACAACCGGTCTTCGGTTCCTCTGATTGAGATCGTGACGAAGCCAATCGAGGGCGCGGGGGACCGTGCTGCCGAGGTTGCTGCCGCCTACGTTCAGGCACTGCGAGACATCGCGATTGCCCTGGACATTTCGGATGCGGCCATGGAGCGCGGCAACCTGCGCGCTGACGTGAACGTCTCGCTTCGCCCCGATCCAGATTCGCCCTTCGGCACGCGAACCGAGACGAAGAACGTGAACAGCTTCCGTTCGATTGAGCGCGCCGTGAGGTATGAGGTAGCACGGCAAGCTGAGGTCCTGGATGCGGGGGAGACCATCACTCAGGAGACCCGTCACTTCCATGAAGAGGACGGCTCGACCTCCTCTGGGCGTCCCAAATCTGATGCGGATGACTACCGCTACTTCCCGGACCCGGATTTGCCGCCGGTTCGCCCTTCTGAAGAGTGGATCGAGCAGCTTCGCGAAGCACTTCCTGAGCTTCCTGTAGCAAAACGTAAGCGTCTGCATGAAGCCTGGGGTTTCACTGACCTTGAGATGCGAGACGTTGTGGCAGCGGGCGCACTGGACACGATTGAAGCAACCGTGGCTGCCGGAACCACACCTGCCGCCGCCCGCAAGTGGTGGATGGGGGAGCTTTCCCGCGTCGCTAACAAGGAAGGCGTGAGCCTAGACCAGCTGTCAGTCACGCCTCCGCAGATAGCGGCACTTCAGGGCTTGATCGATGCTGGAACACTCACGGACTCCCTGGCTCGTCAGGTGCTTGAAGGACTGCTTGCTGGTGAGGGTGAGCCGGCCGAAATCGTTGAGGCTCGCGGCCTAGCCGTTGTGTCTGATGACGGTGAACTCACCACGATCATTCAGGGTGTCATAGATGCGAACCCTGAAGTCGTTCAAAAGATCAAGGGTGGTAAGGTCCAAGCTGTAGGCGCCTTAGTTGGCGGCGTCATGAAACAGACCCGGGGTAAGGCCGACGCGGCGCGTGTCCGGGAACTGATCATGGAGCTGCTTGGGGACTGAACCGGCAGGGTAGTCCTCTGTTCCTGCTGGTGAAGCTGGCGGGTTCGCCGTGGTTCGGGCTGGTTTGATGGACAGGCCTGGAACCCCGGTCTATCCGCCCGGTCGACTCGTTTTGGGGCCCGCCTTGGTCGGACCAGCCCCTTATGGGTTGCGGTCGGTGGCCTGCTCAGGGAACCTGAGCCTTGAACGGGGCGGGTCCTGGGCAGTGGTCGCTCGCGGGCAGCAGCTGCCCGCCTTGACTTGGGTGTTTGCAGGACTTTTGGCTAGCTAAGGAACCAGGAAAGAAATGGCAACTTCTCCGTCGTACACAGCGTCCTACCGGCTCACGGTTGATGAGTCGATGCATAGAGTCGCTGACATCGTGGCACTTGTCGCCGAGGCGGGAGCCGGCATCAAGGGCTTGGACATTGCGGAGATTGAGGACCGCGGCATGGTCCTAGACATGACCTTGGACCTGAAGAACTCTAACCATCGCCGCAAGGTGAAGAAGCTTCTGAATAGCCTTGAAGGCGTCCATGTCGACACGATTGCCGACCAGACTTTCATGGATCACATTGGTGGGAAGCTCGCGGTGAAGTCGCGTGTGCCTTTGCGTAACCGTGAGGATCTTTCGCGCATTTACACCCCCGGTGTCGCCAGGGTTTCACGCTCCATTGCTGACACGCCTTCCAAGGCTCGCCTACTGACCATGAAGGCCAACACCGTTGCTGTGGTCACGGATGGAACTGCTGTCCTGGGTCTTGGCAACGTGGGACCTGAGGCTGCCCTGCCGGTCATGGAGGGGAAGGCCGTGCTGTTCAAGCACTTCGCCGACGTCGACGCCTGGCCGGTGGTGCTGGACACGACAGACACGGATGAAATCGTGGCCATCGTGAAGGCGATCGCTCCGGGTTACGGCGGCATCAACCTTGAGGACATTTCGGCTCCCAGGTGTTTCGAGATTGAAGAGCGCCTGCGCGATGAGCTCGACATTCCCGTGTTCCACGACGACCAGCACGGAACAGCAGTCGTTGTTCTTGCAGCTCTGCTTAACGCTCTGAAGGTTGTCGGTAAGAACATCGAGGATGTTCGGATTGTTGTTTCCGGGGTTGGGGCCGCGGGTTCCGCCATTATTTCTCTGCTTCAGGCTGCGGGCGCCAAGGACATAGTCGCCTACGGCCGCACTGGGGCCTTGATGATCGATGAGATGGACGACTCTGTGCACGAATCCCGCCGCGAGCTTGCAGGTCGAACAAACCCCCGCAAGGTGACGGGCTCGCTGAAGGAGGGCATGAAGGACGCCGACGTGTTCATTGGTGTTTCAGCCGCGAACATCCTTGATGGCGAGGACATCAAGAAGATGAATGATGACGCGATTGTGTTTGCGCTTGCGAACCCGAACCCTGAGGTGGATCCGAATGAGGCCGACAAGTACGCCCGAATCGTTGCGACCGGCCGTAGCGACTACCCCAACCAGATCAACAACGTGCTAGCTTTCCCGGGGCTTTTCCGTGGGGTTCTTGATGCTAGGGCTAGCGAGATCACCGAGGGCATGTTGCACGCTAGCGCCCGCGCTATCGCGAATGTGATTGCCGAGGATGAGCTCTCAGAGAACTACATCATCCCGGGTGTTTTCGATGACCGGGTCTCCCCGGCCGTTGCGTACGCTGTCCGCAGGGCCGCAGCTGACGTCGACCTGATCCCCGTTGCGCAGCAGGAAGACATCGGAAAGCCAGACGAACTTCAGTAGGGCACGCCGGCAACTAAAGTCATGCCGGCAACCAGAGTCGCCGGCAGCTGAAGTCACGCCGGCAACCAGAGTCGCCGGCAGCTGAAGTCACGCCGGCAACCAG
>CAYFRQ010000009.1:25164-47818 GCA_964345615.1 uncultured Actinomyces sp.
TGAAGTCACGCCGGCAACCAGAGTCGCCGGCAGCTGAAGTCACGCCGGCAACCAGAGTCGCCGGCAGCTGAAGTCACGCCGGCAACCAGGCCGCCAGCCCTCGCCACTTCGGACTTCCCGCTGGAGATCACTGCGCCTTCCTCGGCTTCGCTGCCTCCGCCCCGGCTCACCCTGCGCCTTCCTCGGCTTCGCTGCCTCCGCCCCGGCCCACCCTGCGCCGGGAGCTATCCTGCGCCACGACTCACCAGTCTCAAAGGGTGTAGCCCACATGCGAGCTCACCCGCCGATCCAACGTGCCCCTCGCTGCTCTCCTTCGTCTTCATCGGCTTCGGAGGGCTGGCTCTTTCAGTCTGCTTTCAGTGTCTGGTTTCAGTGTCTGGTTTCAGTGTGTGCTTTCTGTGTGCTTTCAGTGTCTGGTTTCAGTGTCTGGTTTCAGGATTTGGCCCTCGCCAAACACCATTCTGAGCTGTTGATAGCGCTCGGGGCTTATGACTATGGGTGGGGAAGGGCCCCCCGACCGTAGTGGGAAGCCCCGAGCGCTATCAACGCTCCGGGCGGGCCTGGCACTCCACCTTTTGCCGGTGCCTACTGCGTTCGCTTTCCGTTCTCATCGTCCGCAACCGCGCTGCGGTTGAATCCCCCAAACGAGCACAACGGGAGTTCTCAACAAGCGAGGATCCCGCCGGATGCGCTCCCGGTAGAGTTCTAATCCAATGGTTACATGGGATTCTCTGCTTTTGACCTAGTGGTGGGTTCTCGTCAGGAACGCATGAGCGGCCGAGTGCGCAAGGGTGAACTGCTACCGCTGGGCCGCGGCCGCTACCTTCCGGTGTCGTTCATTCCTTCAAAAGCCCCGGGGTGGGAAGTGCGTCGGATTGTGAGCAAAGCGCGTGCGATCGCTGCTGTCGCCGACTTCGGAGAGTCGAACCCGGGAATCTTGACCTCAGACGCGGCACTTTTATCGAGAGGCGTGCCAACGCTTCACTCAGTTCCCAGCATTGAGTTCTGGCGGATGAGCCACAAAGCGAATCGCGGCGTCCGCCATTTTCCGGCCGTCGACCTAAAAGGAGCTTCTCAGGTGCACCACGTGCCAGCAGCCGTTTGTAAGGAGTTTCTTGGAGTCCCACATGTTTGGGGTGCGTTAGACGTCGAAGACCGTCTCTTCAACTCACTTGGTGTGCGTGTTGCGGGCCTGGAGCAAGCGATGCTCGACCTTGTCCGCTACAGCCACCCTCTCTTAGCCTTCACCAACGCCTCTGCTGCTTTCGCAGCTTTCACTCGCTTCGATAAGTTCGATCAGGTCGTTTCTAGGCGGCGAGCTGAACACATTCGCCAGCGGTTGCTTGATTCCTTGGAAGCGCTGACTGCCCGACGGGGCAACCCACGGGCCAGAGCGCTCCTCAGGTCCATCGACCCCGGTACCGAGTCTCCTGCAGAGGCGGTCGTCCTCTGGGCCATCAAAGTCCTGCTTCGCGGCAACACCGCTCGACAGGCACTGTACTCCACGCAACATCACGTTTTTGCAGGGGACAACGAATACTTTCTCGACGTCGGCTTCCCCTACGCACGTTTTGGGATTGAGTTCGACGGCGTAGCAAAGATGCAGGAAGGCGAGTCGGCTCAACGTCGTTTTCTGAGGCGTCAGGCAGACTTAACCCGGGACGGCTGGCACGTCCGACGCTTCACCACCAGTGATTACCTGGACCTGACGAGATTGTTCCGGACTTTATCTCAAGATCTCGAGAGCCGAGGTGTCTCCGTGATGGCGCCAGGTGGTGCACTTTGGCGGCCCGTTCCTCGGAGCATGTTGGATCCGGCCCGCTTGTTCTAGCGGCCGCGGACGGCAGACCTGGGCAGGTTCGGGCGGCAGGCCCGGACAGGCCAGGCTAGGTTCAGATGGCAGGCCCGGACGGGTTCCGGCGGCAGGTTCTGTCAGCGGACGCAGCTAGGGCCCAGCTAGAAGAGCCCAAGCAGCGTCGCGATAAGGATCTTCGCGACCATTGCAACGGGATACACCAATGCGTATCCCAGCGCAACGCGTGGGTCGTCGTGGGTGCGTCCGTTCGCGAAAGCGAGCACGGCCGGCTGAGTTTGAACGCCACCCAGGGCGCCCGCAAGTTTAGTGCCACCCATCTTGAACACCCAGCGGAACGTAACATAGGTGCCGACCGCCATTATTGAGGTGACCAGGACACCCAGGATGAAGATCGACACCCACATGCCCCCACGGAAGGCTTCCATGATCTGACTGCCTGCAACCGAGCCGGCTTGCGCTAGGAAGACAAGCAGCCCGAACTCAATCAGCACCTGGGTCGCCGTGTAGGGAATCGCGGTTACGAACGGGCCTATGCGTCCAATCCGACCGAAGGCCAAGCCCACTATCAGCGTTCCTGCAGCTGCACCGATCGCAAAAGTAGCGCCTCCCGGCAACGGGATCTGGATCAGGCCTAGAGCGATGCCGAGCGCCAGGCCAAGACCAAGAGCAATCGGGTTGATGTCCGACAGGCCACGCGCCGAGTCTCCGAAGAAGTGCGTAATTTCCTTCATCTTGGAGGTTGGCCCAACGACACGCACGCGGTCGCCCAGCTGCAACACCAGGTCGTGCTCGCCGACCATGTCGACGTCGCCGCGGCGAACGCGTGAAACAGTGGCGGAGTACTTCTGCGCCAATCCCAGGCTACCGATTGTGTGTCCGGCGATCTTCGGGTCAGAAACGGTGATCCGGCGGAAGTCCAAGTACGACCGGTCCCGCATCAGGGAGTGCGAGGAACCGTGGCCCAGCTCATCCGAGATTCGGCCGACCGCCTCCTTCGGGCCAACAACCGTCACCAGGTCCCCGGGGTCCAAAGTGTCGGACATCGCGGGACGGGAAATGGGGCCTTCTTCACCGCGGCGAAGACGGGAAAAGGTTATGTTGCCCCCCATCTTCTCGTACAAATCGCCGATGAAGGGGTGGTCTTCACGTTCCACGCGGATGGTCCGGTTAGCGATGGGGCTGGGCGCGTCCTTGTCGTGCTTACCGTAGGCAAGGGCGGCCATGGTCGCAGCGAGCATCCCGATCACACCGAACAGGTAGGCGATCGAGTAACCCACAGTGGCCTGCGCCAAGTCTCCCGTCGCCTCACCGGCTGCGTGGAGTGCCGGAGTGTTTGTGAGCGCACCGGCGAAAGTACCAGCTGCGGTCGAGTTGGGAAGCCCCAGCACCCGCGTGCCAACCACCATGGCGCTCACGCCTGAAACGGCCATTAGAAGAACCATCATCAGGATTGGACCGACGGCGGTTTTCAGGTTGTGGAAGAAGGAACTTCCGGACGAGACCCCGATGCCGAAGGCAAAAAGGACTAGCCCAACCGTGCCGACGATAGGCGGAATCTCGACTTCAACGCCGAGTTCGCCAGCCCAGGCTGTGAAGCCGATGGCCGCGAACAGGACAGCTGCAGCGCCTAGGGAGACGCCACGCACCCTGATTCGCCCAATCAGCATCCCGATCGCGATCAACAGAAATAGGTAAATGAGGGGACTTGCAGCTAAGTACTCAAAAATGGCGATCACGCCAAGCCACCTTCTGCTAAGAAAGATCCAATGGTTCCCTGCCATGTTATCCCGCCCTGGGTTCTTGAACTCAGACTCCGCCGGTGGTTTACCGCACCTCGCAAAGATCAGGTCGTTGTGGGCGTTCCCCGGGTCCCCCTTGGGCTAGACCCAGAGTGTGAGACGCAAAGCGGCCCCATCGGGCGGTGCGTACTATTGGCCTCGTGCTAAGCAAGCAGGAACTCCGCGTCGCCGTTTACTCGGTCGCTGTACCGTGGCGTGCGGTTCCTGCTGTCTGACAGGTGGGCCGCACGCCTATATCCCCACGCTGAAGCGAGGGGATTTTTGTTGTAAAGGCGGGGGAAGTCCCCAGGCAGTGCAAGGACGGAGAGTTAGCAGTGACTAAACCGAAACGCATGACCGGTGCAGAAGCCATCGTCAGATCATTGGAAGAACTTGGCGTCACCGAAGTCTTCGGGATGCCGGGCGGGGCGATCCTGCCAACGTTCGATCCCCTTATGGATTCAAAGATTCGCCATATTCTGGTGCGTCACGAGCAGGGAGCCGGGCATGCCGCCGAGGGATACGCGATCTCTAGCGGCAAGGTTGGATGTGCCATTGTCACGTCCGGGCCGGCCGCACTCAACACCATGACGGCCCTGGCCGACGCGAACCTAGACTCGGTCCCGATAGTCGTCATCACCGGCCAGGTCGGTGCCGACCTGATCGGAACAGATGCCTTTCAAGAGGCGGACATCGTGGGTGCGTCAATGCCTGTCACGAAGCACTCTTTCTTGGTGACGCAAGCGGACGAGGTGCCCTCCCGGATCGCCGAAGCCTTCGAGATCGCAAAGAGCGGGCGTCCCGGCCCCGTCTTGGTTGATGTCACTAAGACAGCACAGGTTGGTGAGCTGGACTTTGTTTGGCCTCCAAAGATGGACATCCCTGGATACCGCGTCCCTGACAAGCCATCGAAGAAACAGGTGTTGGCAGCTGCGGAAGCGATCGCGGAAGCGCAGGCGCCCGTGCTCTACGTGGGTGGGGGTGTGGTCCGCTCAGGTGCTTCGAAACAGCTGGCGGAGCTTGTGAAGCTAACTGACGCGCCGGTGGTTACCACCCTTACAGCTCGCGGTGCTTTCCCCGACTCCGATCCCCATAACTTGGGGATGCCCGGCATGCACGGCACGGTCGCGGCTGTTGGCGCCTTGCAACGAGCCGACCTGCTGATCGCGCTTGGTGCCCGGTTCGACGATAGGGTGACGGGCAGACTCGAGACTTTCGCGCCGCGAGCCAAGGTGATCCACGTGGACATTGACGCTGCAGAGATCTCCAAGAACCGTTTCGCCGACATTCCGATTGTCGGTGACCTGAAAAAGGTCATCGAGATGCTGAACGCCGACTTGAAGCAGGTCTTGCCAGCGGACCAGACAGAGGACCTGTCCGGTTGGTGGCGCTACTTGGACCGACTAAAGACCTCCTACCCGCTGGGCTGGACCAGCCCCGACGACGGACGTCTTGCTCCCCAGTACGTGTTGCAACGGATCTCTGCCCTGTCGGGCCCGGACACGTTCTATGCAACGGGGGTGGGCCAGCACCAGATGTGGGCGTCGCAGTTCTTGGAACTCAACAACCCGCGTAGCTTCATTTCCTCATCTGGACTGGGAACTATGGGCTACGGCGTGCCGGCTGCCATGGGGGTGAAGGTCGCGAACCCGGACGCAACGGTTTGGTGCATTGATGGGGACGGTTCCTTCCAAATGACCAACCAGGAGCTTGCTACCTGCGTCATAAACGACATTCCCATAAAGGTCGCCCTGATCAACAACACGGTGCTCGGCATGGTGCGTCAGTGGCAGAACCTGTTCTACAACGAGCGCTACTCGAACACGAACCTGAACGATCACGACCGGGAGCAGGTCCCGAACTTCGTGAAGCTGGCGGAAGCCTACGGGATCCCCGGACGCGTGGTCACGAAAGAGGACGAAGTTGACGAAGCGATTGAATGGGCGCTTTCGATCAACGACAAACCGGTTTTCATCGACTTCAGGGTTTCGGAGGATGCGATGGTCTGGCCAATGGTGGCCGCCGGAGTTTCAAACGATGACATCCGCTACGCTCGCGGGCTGGCCCCAACCTGGGATGGAGAAGAGTGAAAATGGCTGAGCAACTACACACCCTCTCAATCCTGGTTGAGAACAAGCCCGGCGTCCTGACAAGGGTTGCTGCCCTATTCGCGCGCCGCGACTTCAACATCAAGTCCCTGACCGTTGGTGAAACTGAACGTGCCGATATCTCTCGAATGACGATCATCGTCGACGCGCAAAACAACGCGCCGCTGGAACAGGTCACGAAGCAACTGAACAAGCTGGTCAACGTTCTGAAGGTCGTTGAAATGCCGGCAGCGGACTGCGTTGAGCGTCGGTTGCTACTGCTCAAAGTGACTGCCAACGACACCACCCGGACAGCTGTGCTTCAGATCGTGGAGCTGTTCCGCGCTCACGTTGTCCATGTCGACATGGGGTTCGTAGTGATCGAATCAGTGGGCACGCTAGCGAAGCTTGAGGCCCTCCTGGCCTCACTGGAACCCTATGGGGTTCGTGAAGTAGTCCAATCTGGAGCCGTCGCTATTGGGCGCGGTCCCAGGTCCCTAACTGATCAATTCAAGGAGAAGTAGACGTGGCAGAGATTTACTACGAGGACGATGCTGACCTGGCGCTGATCCAGGGCAAGAAAGTTGCCGTGATTGGTTACGGTTCACAAGGTCACGCCCACGCACTCAACCTGAAGGATTCAGGCGTTGACGTCGTGGTTGGCCTTCGTGAAGGCTCCAACTCTTGGAAGAAAGCGGAAGAGGCGGGCCTTGAGGTCGCGACCGTCGAAGACGCCGTAGCCCAGGGTGACGTTGTCATGGTGCTGGTCCCGGACCAGCACCAGCGCCACGTCTACAAGGATCAGATCGAACCAAACCTGAAGGATGACGCCGCGCTGTTCTTTGCGCACGGCTTCAACATCCGTTTCGGGTACATTGACCCGGGCGCGGGACACGACGTCTGCATGGTCGCCCCCAAGGGACCGGGACACAAGGTTCGCGAGTCCTACGTTGAAGGCAAAGGGATCCCCGCGATCATCGCTGTTGAACAGGACGCCAGCGGTAACGCTTGGGATCTAGCGTTGTCTTATGCAAAAGCCATCGGTGCGACCCGCGCCGGAGTCATCAAGACGACCTTCACTGAGGAAACCGAAACCGACCTGTTTGGCGAGCAGGCTGTCCTCTGCGGCGGGGTGTCTCAGCTCATCCAAGACGGGTTTGAGGTCCTCACTGAAGCTGGATACCAGCCAGAGATCGCTTACTTTGAAGTTCTCCACGAACTGAAATTGATCGTCGACCTGATTCACGAGGGCGGGATCACCAAGCAGCGTTGGTCCGTGTCAGACACTGCAGAGTACGGCGACTACGTCTCTGGGAAGCGCGTTATCGATGAACACGTAAAAGAGAACATGAAGGCTGTCCTGAAGGATATTCAGGACGGCACCTTCGCCACTCGCTTCATCGCCGACCAGGATCAGGGAGGCCAGGAGTTCAAGGCCCTGCGTGCCGAGGGCGAGTCTCACCCGATTGAAGCGACAGGGCAGGGGCTACGCAAGAAGTTTGGTTGGACCCAGCAGGACAGCGACTACACCGACGGCTCAGCCGCAAGGTAGCCATGTAGCTATGAAGTGGCCCGCTTCGAGTCCAGCGCGGGCTGCTTCAAGCTTTGAGGAACGAGCCGGGTGCCGAAAGACCAAACCAGGGCAAAAGGGGAGTGCGTGGGAACGTTGAAGGTCGCCGTAATCGAAGGTGACGGGATAGGTCCTGAAGTAACCAAGCAGGCGGTCCGCGTGCTGAAGAAGGTCATGGCAGATTCGGGCCATGACCTGACTCTGGGCGACTTTGACTTTGGAGCTGCTCGCTATCTATCCACAGGGCACATCCTTGACGACGCGGACCTGGAAGAGCTCGCCGCTTTTGATGCGATCCTTCTGGGCGCGGTCGGAGACCCCCGCGTTGAGCCCGGCGTGATCGAACGCGGATTGCTGCTGAAGCTCCGTTTCGCTTTCGACCAGTACGTAAACCTGCGCCCAGCGGTCCACTACCCGGGTGTCCCCTCTCCACTTGCCAACCCCGATGGAATCAACTTCGTGGTGGTTCGCGAAGGGACGGAAGGGCCCTACGTTGGCGTTGGTGGAGTCCTACGTGCGGGCACAGACCAAGAGATTGCTACCGAGGTCTCGGTCAACACTGCGTTTGCTGTGGAGCGGGTGCTGCGCTTCGCGTTCCAGCTGGCTGATGCACGGCCTAAGAAGAGGCTGGCCGTCGTGCACAAGAAAAACGTGCTCACCCACTCAGGGAAGCTGTGGGACCGCCTTACTAAAGAAGTCGGTCATGATTTTCCCGATGTCAGCGTCGAATACCAACACGTCGACGCTGCGACGATTCACCTACTGACCCGGCCTCAAGAGTTTGACGTTATCGTCACCGACAACCTTTTCGGAGACATTTTGACGGACGAGGCCGCGGCGATCACCGGTGGCATTGGGCTCGCCGCGTCGGGAAACATAAACCCGAGCGAGAGCTTCCCGTCGATGTTCGAGCCCGTTCACGGCTCTGCGCCGGACATTGCGGGCCTTGGGGTCGCTGACCCGATTGCGGCCATCGCGTCGGTTCAGTTACTTCTTGAAGCACAGGGGTTTCAGGCCGAGGCGGACCGCGTCGGACGAGCCATCGAAGCGGACATGGCGTGGCGTGGTGAGGCCGCTGAGCGAGCGCGCGTCAGTTGTGGCAGCATCCCCGAACGGAGCACCTCCGAAATCACTGGGTTTGTGCTGGCCGCGCTTGGCCGCGCCTGAAGAGAACAGCCTGAAGAAAATAGCCTAAAGAAAACAGATAGCAAGTAGCTAGTGAGCCTTAGAAGGGCTCCAGTTAGGGAGGGACAAAATGGGGGATTCAAAAGAAGAAATGACCCCGCTCGCACGGGAAGTCGCATCCGCCGAGCTACCGGATGCGGATCAGGCTGCAGAGCTGTTCCCAGTCATTGCGAACCAGTCCCCAGCCTCGGACCCAGACCACGCGGAAGCCATGAAGCACCTGGCATTCGGGGAGACGTTCGGGGACTACATGGCGGTCGCGGAGTGGTCAAAGGAAAAGGGGTGGCACGACAGGCGCGTGGAGCCTTACGGCCCGTTGCAGCTGTCACCTGCTTCGGCTGTCCTGCACTATTCTCAGGAAATCTTTGAGGGCATGAAGGCGTTCAAGTGGCAAGACGGGTCCATCCGGACGTTCCGACCGGCCTTTAACGCCGCGCGCCTCAACAATTCTGCACGCCGCATGGCGATGCCACAGATTGACCTGGATGATTTCATTGGTTCACTGGTGCAACTGGTCCGCCAGGATAACCGCTGGGTGCCAGACACAGATGACGCCAGCTTGTACCTGCGGCCGTTCATGTTCGCGGACGAAGCCTACGTGGGGATCCGGCCTTCCCACCACTACAAGTACCTGGTGATCGGGTCCCCGGTGGGTCCCTACTTCAAAGGGGGCCTGAGCCCCGTTTCAATCTGGGTTTCAACCGACCACCACCGCGCCGCTCCCGGCGGGACGGGGGCAGCTAAAACCGGTGGAAACTACGCTGCGTCTTTGCTACCCCAACAGCTGGCCAGCGAAAAGGGGTTTGAACAGGTCTGCTACCTGGATCCCAAGACAGGGAAGAACCTGGAAGAGCTTGGCGGCATGAACGTTTTCGTTGTGAAACGTGACGGGAGTGTTCTTACACCGAGGCTGACTGGTTCCATTCTGGAAGGCGGCACCCGCGCAGCAATCCTTCGGCTGCTGGAGGACCGCGACATTCCCGTCTCGCAGGAGACCATCCCCCTTGACTGGCTCATCCAGGCGATTGAATCGGGCGAGGTAACAGAAATGTTCGCTTGTGGTACAGCGGCCATAGTGACCCCGATTGGAAGGTTTGCGGGTAAGGGATTCGATGTCACGCTTCCTGAGCAGACCCTGACCCACGAAATCTACGAAGAGCTGTCTGGGATTCAGCGGGGCCTTATTCCCGACCGCTACGGCTGGATGTACCAGCTGGCCTAGGGCACCGCGCAAAGGGCAACGGTCCCACTCCCGGCAGCGACCGCGCGTCCGTCGCTGTCGGGAAGGAACACGGCTTCTCCCTGGAGAAGGGTGGTTTCTCCGCGAACCGTTTGGATAGTTACGCGGCCGTCCAGGCCAACTAGGACGCGCGGACCCGAACCTGGCAGGGGGAGTGGCATATCTGCGCCTGTCGCCGACGGTGTCGCAGTGATCAGCTCAAAGTCCTCGACAGGGGAACGGAAGTGGTTAATGCCCGGCCTGGGGTGTTCGGGGGCGATCCGGACAGGTGGGGAGCCGTCAAAGAAACCCAGCTCCAAGAATAGGTCGCGGTCGACGTGTTTGCTGGTTAGGCCTCCGCGAACCACGTTGTCGGAGTTCGCCATGATCTCAAGGCCCAACCCCTTCTGGTAGGAGTGCACGGTTCCCGTCGGCACGAACGCGGCCTCGCCTGGCCCCAGGTGTAGGTGGTTCATGAGGAACGCAATCAGGATCGCCGGGTCGGGTCCAAAGTGGTCGTGGGATTCCACGACCGCCTGGTCGATAAGGGGGACCGGTGAGTCTCCTGCTTCGAGACGTGCTTTGCAGGCCATCGCGAACTCGGTGACTTCGGCAGCACTGGGTCCGTCTTTCGGGTCAAGGATCCAGGACACCACCGGTTTCACGCCACGCCCTTTAGCTAGGAGCAGTCGGCGCGACAGCCTGGAAGCCGTTTTACTGTTGAGGTTTTCCAAGCGGTCGCGAGCTTGCCTGCGGACCGCGAAACCCACAAGGCCGTCGAACTCTGTCAGTGCGTA
This sequence comes from uncultured Actinomyces sp., assembly GCA_964345615.1. Lineage (GTDB taxonomy): Bacteria > Actinomycetota > Actinomycetes > Actinomycetales > Actinomycetaceae > Scrofimicrobium. The sequence continues at coordinate 35,617 of CAYFRQ010000009.1, forward strand.
CACCATCTCGGGCTTGTGGGTTGCGTCTTGAAACGACCGCTCCGGGGCACCAACGGGCATCCCCTGCTGTTGCTCTAACTGGAACCCAGACGCAGCCCGTCGCCTGCCGGGGTGGACCTGGACAGAAAGAGGGAATGCGGGAGCAATGAGCTTCACCAGGTAGGGGAGTTCATCGCCTAAGGAAAAACGGACCGAAGGACCCAGTGTGTCCTCAGGGTCGCGACCGATCAGCTCCCGGAGAGTCTCCCCGGATTCCAGGCTTGACGCCCCAAGCGGGTGCGCCCCGAACCAAAGCTCCGCGAAAGGCAGGGGACCTTGAGGTTCACCGATGAATTCTGGGATTGCCTGCTTGGAGCCCCAGTCGTGATGCTTCGGTACCCCACCTAGTCGATGCAAGAAACCCTCCAAGAACTGCGCCCGAAGTCAGGGACAGGCGGGCCAGCCTAATAGGCGCCGACAAGTTCGGCAACGGTGTCTGATTCGAAAGCTTCCTTCACCTTCTCCATTTCGGGCCAGTCCAGCTCAATAATGGACTGAGTCCCATCCGGGGACCAGCTGGGTCCCACCGTGGGCGCGGTGAAGAAGTAAACGTCTGGGACGCGTATGGAACGCAGTTTTATCGCCTGGCCTGCCAGGTAGCCCGCGTCTAGTCCTTCGTCCCTGGCGATGTACGGTGAAAGAGCCTCAACCGTGGCAGTTAGCTTTTCCGGACTGGTGAGCGTGTCGCGGCTCAGAAGCGTAGTGATTAGGCCCTTCATGTAGGCCTGCTGGTTGCGGACCCTTTGGTAGTCACCGTCCTCAAAGCTCTTCCGTTCCCGAACGAAGCTGAGGGCCTCGTTGCCATTCAGCATCAGGCTTCCTTCTGGGAAGTCGTAACCTCCCGCGCTGAATGCGTGGGCGTTGTAGACCGGAACGCCTCCAAGAGCGTTGGTTAGTCCCTTGAACCCCTGGAAATCGACCATCGCGACGTGGTCGATGCGGGACCCGATTAGAGTCTCCACGGTTTCGACTGCCAGGGGAGCTCCGCCGTAGGCCAGGGCAGCATTGATTTTCGCGTCCCCGTAACCGGGGATGTCGACCCAGGAGTCCCGCATGATCGACATGACGTAGATGCCAGAGTGGTCAGCGGGGATACGCACAACCATGATGGTGTCACTGCGAGCGTCCTGGGGGCCCTCTATGTCCTCGGTATCAATCGCCCCCAGAGTGTCAGATCCAAGCAGCAGGATCGTCTGTGCGTCGTCTTCGCGTTCGGGAAGTTGTGCTTCGGGGAAAACGTTTGGAATAACTTCAGATTCGTCGTTAAAAGTAGAGGCAAGCCGCCACCCAAACCAGCCAATGATCGCTGCAGCTGCTAACACGAGCGCGGTGACAACACCTAACACGACAAGTAACGTTCGCAGCCATCGCTTCCCCTTCTTTCTGGGGACAGGCTTCGTGACGGGTGGCCTGCCTAGGATGGGTTCGTCACCTGCTCGATGGCCGCCCTGGTCACCGAGGTTGCTGTTTGACATAAATCCCTTGAACCCTTCGCGTTATCCACAGGCGCGGAGCGAAAACCACGCAGTATTATCCTAGCGTCAAGAAAAAAGCCGCCGCGTGGTCTAAGCCCCCACTTTTGTGACGTCCCTTGCGGCTCCCTGGGAGGCGGACAGCGCCGTCGCACTGTAAAGGCGCAGCGCGGGTGAGACTTTTCTGTCCCGGCTGAGCGGCGTCCACGGGTGCTCACGCTTTTCTTGGGCAAGTCGCCTGCGTTCGATTTCGGCGTCGTCGACATCGAGGTCCAGGGTGCCCTGGTTTATGTCGATCACGATCTGGTCCCCGTCCTCAATAAGACCAATCAGACCCCCGGAAGCTGCTTCGGGGGAGATGTGGCCGATCGAGATCCCCGAGGTGCCGCCAGAGAACCTGCCGTCGGTGATCAGTGCAACTTTGGTTCCCAGTCCCCGTCCCTTTATGAACGAGGTGGGGTAGAGCATTTCTTGCATTCCAGGTCCGCCCGAAGGGCCCTCGTACCTGATGACGACGACGTCGCCTTCCTTCACGGTCTTGTCCAGGATCCGGTCGATCGCTTCCTCTTGCGACTCCATGACGCGTGCTCGCCCTTCGAAGTGGAATAGCGAGGGGTCAATCCCAGCGGACTTTACGACGGCTCCTTCCGGGGCCAAGTTCCCATAGAGAACGGTGAGCCCGCCAGAATCGGTGTAGGCGTGCTCGGTGTCGCGGATGCAGCCGTTTTCCGCGTCCGCGTCGAGGGTCGCCCACCGGTTCGAGGTAGAGAAGGGTTCGACGGTGCGCACGTTCCCCGGAGCTGCGCTGAAAAGGTCTAGGGCTTCCTGCGAGGGGTTCGGACCGCGGATGTCCCACTTGTCGAGCCAGGAGTCCAGGTCTTCAGAGTGGACGGAGCGGACGTTCCCCCGAAGCAGACCTGCACGATTCAGCTCTCCAAGCAGTGCTGGCACGCCACCGGCGCGGTGTACGTCTTCCATGTGGTAGTCGTTATGGTTCGGTGCGACCTTAGAGATGCACGGGATGGTGGCTCCAGCCTGGTTTATTGTGTCCAGGTCGAAGTCGATCTCGCCTTCACGTGCGGTCGCCAGCGTGTGGAGCACAGTGTTGGTTGACCCGCCCATGGCCATGTCCAACGCAATCGCGTTCCAAAAGGCGTCTTTGTTCGCAATGCTTCGAGGGAGGACGGATTCGTCATCGTTTTCGTAGTAGTCGCGGCACAGCTGCACGACGATGCGACCGGCTTCTTCGAAAAGTTTCTTACGGTCTTTGTGGGTGGCAAGCGTGGAGCCATTGCCGGGAAGGGAAAGGCCTAGGGCTTCGGTCAAACAGTTCATTGAGTTCGCGGTGAACATGCCGGAGCAGGAGCCGCATGTCGGGCACGCTAAGCGTTCGATTTGGGCTAGCAAGTCGTCGCTGATGGATTCGTCAGCGGTGGCGTTCATGGCCGTAACAAGGTTTCCGTGCCCGGTTTCGGACACGCCGATGATAGCTTCCTTGGGGATGTTCTTCCCGGCCTCCATGGGACCACCTGAGACGAAGACGGCCGGGATGTTTAGGCGCATGGCTGCAAGGAGCATTCCGGGCGTGATCTTGTCGCAGTTTGAGATACAGACCATGGCGTCCGCTCTGTGGGCCTCAACCATGTATTCGACGGAGTCCGCGATTAGTTCACGGGATGGCAGGGAGTAAAGCATGCCGTTGTGGCCCATTGCGATTCCGTCGTCGATCGCAATCGTGTTGAACTCTTTGGCGACACCGCCGGCTTCCTCAATGGACTTCGCCACGATCTTTCCCACGTCACGAAGGTGAACGTGGCCGGGGACGAACTCGACGAAAGAGTTAACGACCGCAATGATCGGTTTGCCGAAGTCATCGTCGGTCATTCCGGTTGCGCGCCACAGTGCGCGGGCCCCCGCCATGTTTCGCCCGGACGTGGACGTTGCTGAGCGCAGTGGTTTGGGCATGATCCCTCCAAAAGAGTCCTTCGTGGGCTACGAGCCCTGCTCTGCATCCTAGTTACGAAGGCGGGTGCCAGGTCGCCTAGTCCGACACGTTTTCCCGCTGTGCACCCGTCGTGTTCGCCATCCGGTGAGCGGGCGTGGTCACCCTTCCCAGAACCTGGAGGCTACGGGCATACTGCGGGCATGCATGGGGAATACAAAGAGTCTGGGCAAAAACTAGTTTCGGTCAGTGTCGATGCGGACGGCGACAGGGTTGGTTCCGTCCAGATAGCAGGCGACTTCTTCGCAGAACCCGATGATGTCATCACTCGGTTGCAGCAGTCCCTCCTTGGGATCCCGTTGGATTCGTCACTTGGGTTTGTCGAAGAAACACTGGAGCAAGCACTGCTTCCCGCCGACGTGCTTTTTGGTGTGACCCCGAAGGGAATCGCCACGGCATTCAGGCGTGCTGTCGGGGGCGCAGTTGACTGGGAGGACCTCGACTTTGAGGTGATTCATGGGCCTGTGCTGTCCCCAGCTGAGAACGTTGCTCTTGATGAAACCTTGGTGGAATCCGTTGCGTCCGGGGATCGCGCTCCATTTCTGCGCATATGGGAGTGGGACTCACCCCAGATCGTTATCGGTTCCTTCCAGTCCTACGAAAACGAGATCAACCCTGACGGGGTAGAAAAGCACGGGATCACGGTCGTTCGCCGGGTGTCTGGTGGGGGCGCCATGTTCATGGAGGCCGGTAACTGCATTACATACTCGCTGGTTATCCCAACGGCGCTTGTTGAGGGCATGAGCTTTCAGGACTCTTATGCCTACCTGGACCAGTGGGTCATGGAAGCCCTGCGGAAGCTTGGGATTGAAGCCAACTATGTCCCCCTAAACGACATCGCATCGCCCGCTGGCAAAATCGGGGGCGCCGCACAGAAACGGTTCGCGAACGGTTTCACCCTGCATCACGTGACGATGGCCTACGACATTGACGCCGTGAAAATGGGCGAGTGCCTGCGGATTGGCAAAGAAAAGATCAGGGACAAAGGGTTGCGGAGCGCCGTGAAAAGGGTCGATCCCATGCGTTCACAGACCGGACTCCCTCGAGGTGAGATCATTGACGTTTTCAAAGAGGTGTTCCAAAGCAGGTACGGTGCGCAGGCCGGGAACCTAAGCGAGGCCGACGTAGAGGCGGCGAAACAGCGCGTGGAAACCAAGTTCGCAACCCCCGAGTGGACCCATCGGGTCCCCTAGAGCCGGGCGAAGCCGATAGAAGCTAGTGGAATGACCAACAGAGGCTAACGGAGCTGACCGAAGCTAGTGGTCCTCAGCACTGGTTGGTTCTGCTCCAGCGTGGCGCTCTGGTCAATGAGTAGGAACAGGCGCCAGTCACCGTGCTCTTCGGGATCCAAGATCACCTGCTGCACAAGCATCCAGTTGAGATCTTCCGCCTCTGTCAGGGGCAACTGCTCCGCGTTTTCGATCCCGGCAGCCCGAAGCAGGTCCGCCGGGGTCGGGTTGGTTTCTAGGTTGAAAAGCTCGGCGGAGCGCGCCTCAGGCCCTATTTTGATTTGGTCGTGAACGTTCCAGTAGGCACCGAGTAGGTCGTGCCATGTCTCCTGGGACTCGAAATCTGGCCCACCGCCTGCCATCTCCTTCGAAACCGTGGGGGCGAACTTCTTTTCACGGTCTGCCAGCGCCTGAGTCCGGTCGAAAGCCATTAGCTCGACGCGGGCAAAGGCTTCGTTCCGGATGGCCCGCGCCATGGCGTGAGGGTTCTTTGCGAACAAGACGTGCCCGTCCTGGTCGGCACCAAAAGCTGCTTCGTCATCTTCTGCGGCCATGGCCGGGGCAGTGCCCCGCACAGGTTCTCCCGACATCATGCCCTCCCACTCAGCAAGCAGTGAGGAGTCCACGGATCCCAGTAGTTCTTGAAGCCAGGCGGTGACGGCTTCCACCTGCTCTGTCACGAAGGATTCGGGAAGGACTTGGCGCAGGGCCCTGTACGTGTCTGACAGGTAGCGCAGTAGCAGCCCCTCGGAAGTTGACAGGTCATACTTTGCGATGAACTGGGAAAAGGTGAGCCCTTCTTCAACCATCTCTCGCAGGATTCTCTTCGGAGAGGGCTCAAGGGAACGCACCCATGGGTTCGTCTGCGCGAAGATTTCAAAGGTGGGCATTAAGAGCTCGGCTAGAGGTTTTGGCCAGGTAACTTCCTCAATGCGGTCCTTGCGCTCCTGGTAGTCGAGTCCCTCCTCCCGCATTGCCGCGTAGGCGGCGTCGCGCTCTTTGCGTTGCTGTGCGAACAGGACGGCCTTCGGGTCCTCCATGACGGACTCGATGACGGAGATGACGTCAAGGCTGAAGTCAGGGGAGTCCGGGTCCAGCAGGTCTAACGCGGCCAATGCGAACGGGGTCAGGGGCTGGTTCAAAGCGAACTCATCAGGAAGGTCCGCGACGGCCCGCAGGACGCTCTTCCCAGACTCTCCGGGGACTCGTTCCACCAGGCCGGCCTCAACGAGCGAGCGGTAGATGTCACCGAACTGGCGCAGGTAGCGGTTGGGTTCGTCCCCTGCCTGAGGGTTCTGCTTTTTCTCTGTCTCTGCTGCGCGCTCCGCCAAACTGATGAGTCTTGCTTCGGCGTCTTCTCCGGAGGCAAGCACGTTTAGGAACATGGAGTGGCTGGTCTGAAACTTAGGGGTGAGGGTTTCCGGGTCCGCCTGAACCAATCGGTCGAACGTTCCCCGGTTCCAGGACACGGTGCCCGCGCGTTTCGTTTGCTTGGCGGGGCTCTTGGCTTTAGCTGCGCGCCTCGCAAGTTTGCGTTTCTTCGCCTGGTCCCCGGCCTCCTCTGCCGCGCTCATTTTGGCGCGGCGGGACGCGGCTTCGAGTTCTTCTGGAGTCCCAAGGGCGCGGACGGACCCTGAATCATCGAAACCTGGACGCCCTGCACGTCCTGCGATCTGATGGAACTCACGTGCGCTCAGGTGGCGGGAGCGCCGCCCGTCAAACTTCACTAGAGAGGTGAACAGGACTGTGCGGATCGGAACGTTGATCCCGACCCCAAGGGTGTCGGTTCCGCAAATGATTGAGAGCAGGCCCTGCTGGGTGAGCTGTTCCACCAGTCTTCGGTAGCGGGGCAGCATCCCGGCGTGATGGACACCCACGCCTTTCAGGAGTAGTTCCCGCAGGCGCTTTCCGAATCCTCGATTCAGTTCTTGGCCGGCAAGGGCCCGTCTTAGTTCTTCTTTCCGCTCTGGTTTCAGGGGCAGGGTGCGCGCCAGGTCGACGGCAGTCTTCACGGCCTCGGCCTGCGTGAAGTGGACTATGTAGATGGGGGCCCTGTCCTCGTCCAAAAGGCGCTCGACGACGGTGGGGAGCGGGTCTACTAGGTATTCGAACTCCAGGGGGACTGGGCGGACCGCGTCGCTGATGACGGCAACGGGTCTTCCTGTCGCCTCTTCTAAGTCTTCTGCAATGTCGCTGGTGTCGCCCAGGGTTGCGGATAGCAGAACGAACTGTGGGGACGTCAGCTCCATGAGGGGGACCTGCCAGGCCCAGCCGCGTTGGGGGTCTGCGTAGAAGTGGAACTCGTCCATGACGACCGAGTCTGCATCCAAGTCCCTGCCTTCGCGGAGGGCTTGGTTTGCAAGGATTTCTGCGGTGCAGCAGATGACGGGTGCTTCCGCGTTTAGGGCCACGTCGCCGGTGATCAGCCCGACGTTTGCGGGACCAAAGACTTCGACTAGGTCGAAGAACTTCTCCGACACCAGGGCTTTCAAGGGGGCGGAGTAATAAGAGCGTCCGCCCCGAGCTAGGGAGATGAAGTGGGCGGCGAGAGCAACCATGGACTTGCCGGACCCCGTGGGGGTCTGGGCGATGACGTGGGAACCGGATGCCAGCTCAAGTAGGGCTTCTTCCTGGTGGGGGTACAGGGGCCTGCCGGTGGACTTCGCCCACTCAGCGAAGCCGTCAACTAGAGCGCCTTCGTCGTCCTGTTTGCCCGCATCCTCAAGGTCGTCAAGTAACTGGTTTAGGGCAGCGTCCATAGGACCGATCATCCCACGTCATCCTGGGGGCGGGCGACCGCGGCGCTCGCGCCTTTCTTCCGCCCCGCGCCGCCCCACCCGGCCCTGCACCGCTCCGCTGCCCGGCCCTTGCACCGCGGCGCCCTGCCCGGCCCTGCGCCGCGGCGCCCCGCCCGGCCCTGCACCGCGCCGCCCCGCCTGCGGTCTTGTGCCTGTGGCTACAGCCTTGTACCAGTACTGCCATCTGGGCGTCGCCTTGGTTAGGATTGGGGTATGCGTATCGTGCGATTTTCTGACGGTGATCACCCCAAGTACGGCGTGGTCAAAGATGACTCAACCCGCATTTTTGTGTTGCGCGGGGATCCCTTGTTCTCTCCTATTGAGCCGTCTGGTGAGGTTTTTGAACTGGAGGAGGTCAGGTTGCTGGCTCCCGTGATTCCTCGTTCCAAGGTGGTCGGGGTTGGGAAGAACTACGCCGATCACGCCCTAGAGATGGGGAGCGAAGTCCCTGAAGAGCCAGTGTTGTTCCTGGTCCCGAACACAGCGGTCACCGGCCCGGACGACCCGATTATTCTGCCTAGTTGGACGAACCACGTAGAGCCTGAGGGTGAGCTGGCGGTCGTGATCAAGACCCTGGCTAAGAACGTCGCACCGAAAGACGTTGGCGACATCATCTTCGGTTACACCATTGCGAATGACGTGACCGCTAGGGACAAGCAGAAGCAGGACGGCCAGTGGGCCCGGGCGAAGGGATTCGACTCTGCCTGCCCGATAGGTCCGTGGATCACTGTGAGCGACGACCTTGACGTGAATAACTTAGAGATCACCTTGAGCGTCGATGGCGAGGAGCGCCAGCACGCTTCGACTTCGGACATGATCCATAAGGTTGCAGACGTGGTGTCTTTCGTGTCCCACACCTTCACACTGCTTCCAGGCGACGTGATCATGACCGGCACGCCTGCAGGGGTCGCACCGGTTTACGCGGGGGATCGCGTCGACATCACGGTTGAGGGCATCGGCACGCTCTCAAACCCGGTCGTCCGTCGCTAGCGACCCCGGTCGTCCGCTGCTAGCAACCCGTCCGTCTTGCCGCCAGCCAACTCGGTCGTTCGCCGTCAGCAAATCGCTCCGTCGCTAGCAAGCCTGTCCGTCTGGCCGCTGGCAAGACGAGTGTTCGCATCTAGCAAACCCTGTCGTCCGCCGCTAACAAACCTGTCCGTCTGGCCGCTAGCCCTTTGTCTAGGGCATTGGTCCGGCGCGACAGGCTAAGAGCGCACCACAACGCTGCCGGTCCACATCGATTGTCGTCTGCACACAGTGGAGCCAGTGCTCCATGTGGTGCAAGGTCGTGGTACTTAGGATCCCTTTGCTGCGGGTTTCTTGGCCGCAGCGTGTCTCCGGTCGGTGGTCGTTGTGTTCTGGTGTCGGGTCGTGGCGTTTAGAGCCCTTCTAGGAGTCGCTTTTCTGCCACAGCGTGCTGCCGGGCGGGAGCCGATGTTTCCCGGTGCGGGGTCGCGGCGCTTCGGCCACCGTCTGGAAGTGTTCCCACATGTGTAGCGTTGGTGATGACACAGCGATTGGATTGACATGACCGAAACGCCGGATTTCACCGCGGAGGACGATGCGCGGGTTTTGGCCCGACTTGAAGCTGCTGAGGAAGAACTCGCGCGGGTGCGCGAGGAGGTCCGGGAGCAGGAGGCTTCTCTTAGGCGAGCTCATGAGGCTGAGATTGCTGCGCTGAAAGCTGGCGCCAAGATGCTGAAAGCGGGGAACGCGACCCTGCAAAGAGCGATCAGGGAGTTACAGAATCTGGGTTTGCGAGAGTCTGAGTAGCCAGCTCCCGTCCCACAAGCCCAGCCGGCAGCTCGTTCCGCCGACCGGCCGTAGCGAGCCGACTGGCCGTACCCGACACGACCGGCCGTAGCGAGCCGACGGCCGTAGCGACCCGATCGGCCACACCAGAGGTCGCCCCCTTGGACTACTGCCCTGTTTTTGAGGGGGCGTCTTCTTTCAGGGGAGTAGCTTCCACAAAAGCGGTGATTGCCTCGACGACCCTGGCCCAGACCGGCTGGCTCATTGCCGCGTTGATCCGCACCCAATCCCGATAAGGCTCGCCCAGGGTTTCGCCAGCGTTCGTAGCAATCCCATAGTCGTCCAACAGGGTCTGCTGGGGAGAGCGATCCAGGTCGTAAGCTTCAAAACCAAGCCAAGCCAGGTACGTCCCTTGCGGGCGGTGGAAGTCGACCGCGGTGCCTACAAGAGCTTCTTCAAGCACGTCTAGGTTTTCCGAAACGACGTCTAGGACTTCTGACAGCCACCCCTCGCCCTCTGTATAGGCAGCAATCGCCGCGACGGTTCCCAGCACACAGGGGGAGTTCCGCCCCTCGGCTGCGTCCCACTTCTCCCGCAACTCTGGGTTCGGGATGAGCACCTGGCAAGCCAACAGCCCCGGAACATTCCAAGCTTTTGAGGCACCCACGGCCGTCACGGTGTGGTCCGCGAAGTCTGGTCCCAGCGACGCGTAAGAAACAAACTCCCCGGCGTCCCCGTACACCAGGGGCGCGTGAACTTCGTCTGCAAAGACCAGTGCGTCGTACTTCTTCACCACGTCGTTCAACGCCCGAAGCTCCGAGGTTGAAAACACTCGTCCAGTCGGGTTCCAGGGGTCGCACAGAATGACCAGGCCTGCGCCAGCCTGTAGTGCTGCCTCGATCCCTTCTAGGTCGAGCTTCCAGGCGCCCTCATCCGTTTTAGCCTTCGGGTCGTGAATCGCCGGGACTGGGATCATTTCGCGACCATGAGTTTGCGGGATCGTCAAGAAAGGCATGTAGGCCGGCGTCGGGACAATGACCGCGGAGCCGGGCCGGGTCAAGTGGTCAATGGTGTGGTGCAGTGACCCCAGGATGGTCTGGAAGGTCCGCACCCATCCCGGCTTTGGAGCCCAGCCGTATCGCTTCTCCATGAAAGAGGTGAGTGCCTGAGCTGTTGCTTCGGTAGCCCAAGGCGGTGGGTAGCCCAGCAATCCCGACTTGATCGCTTTGATCAGAGCCGTTTGGACAGCAGGTGCGGTCCCGAAATCCATCTCAGCCACCCAGGCGCCTAGGGCGACAGCGTTCTCCTTCGGCTGCATTCCCGTCCACTTCAGGGAGCCTATTTCCACAAGTTCAGCTTCGCTCGGCTGCCAAACGCTCACGTCTACCTCTGCTATCTCGCTACTAACCCTTAGTGGCTTGCCTCCCCATCATGGCACTTTGAAGTTGGGCGTGAGTCCCTCAGCGCTAAGCTTGCGGGCATGAGTGAAACTGTTTCCCCTAAGGATGTTCGCGTCCGCTTTTGTCCCTCCCCGACGGGCTCGCCGCACGTTGGCATGGTCCGCACCTGCCTGTTCAACTGGGCTTACGCCCGCCACACAGGCGGCACCTTCGTTTTCCGGATCGAAGACACGGACGCGAAACGGGACTCACAGGAAAGCTATCAGCAGATCCTGGACTCCCTACGGTGGTTGGGCCTCGACTGGGATGAAGGCGTTGGGGTCGGCGGTCCCCACGGCCCTTACCTGCAAAGCGAACGCATGGACATCTACAAAGAGATTGTCCCGAAGCTTCTTGAGGGCGGTTACGCCTACGAGTCTTTTTCCACGCCTGAGGAGGTCGAAGCGAGGCACATCGCTGCCGGACGTTCTCCCAAACTTGGGTACGACGGTTTTGACCGTAACCTCACCGAGGAGCAGAAAGCCGCCTACCGTGCCGAAGGACGTGAGCCCGTCATCCGTATGAGGATGCCCGACGAACCCATTACGTTCAACGACCTTATTCGAGGCGAAGTGACTTTCAAGCCTGGCACCATCCCCGACTACGTCATTGTTCGCGCCGGTGGCGACCCCCTTTACACACTGGTCAACCCCGTTGACGATGCACTAATGAAGATCACTCACGTTCTTCGGGGCGAGGATCTGCTGAGCTCGACTCCCCGCCAGATCGTGTTGATGCGCGCCCTGGTTGATCTTGGGATTGCAGACCAGGTGCCGTTGTACGGTCACCTTCCGTACGTTATGGGGGAGGGCAACAAGAAGCTCTCCAAGCGTGACCCCGAGTCGAACCTGCTTCTCCACAAGGCAAACGGGATGATCCCAGAGGGCCTGCTCAACTACCTGGCGCTCCTTGGCTGGGCGATCGGTCCGGACGAGGACATCTTCAGCATGGACGAAATGGTGGAGGCCTTTGACATCAAGGATGTGAACCCGAATCCTGCGCGTTTTGACCATAAGAAGGCGCTCTCCATCAACTCTGACCACATTCGCATGTTGGAGCCAGACGACTTCATGCGTCGGATTGTCCCATTCCTTTACGAGGATTCGCTGGTAAGCGCTGAGGGCTTCGACGAACTTCTCCCGGAAGAGCAGAGGGTGATTCGTGAGGGAGCGCCGCTAATCCAAACCCGCATGCAGACACTGTCTGAAGCCAAGGGCATGTTGGGCTTCTTCTTCACCCTTGACGATGAACTCGTGATTCAGGACGATGCCCGGAAGACGCTACGCCCCGGAGCTGATGAGGTGCTAGCGAAGACCACCGAAGTCCTGGACGGCATCGATGAGGCGGATTTCACTGCCGACAATTTGCAGGGTGCGCTTCGAACAGCCCTGGTTGAGGAAATGGGTGTGAAGCCGCGCCTGGCATTTACTCCCGCGCGTGTCGCTGTGAGTGGTAGAAGGGTGTCGCCACC